>NZ_CAWMEB010000167.1:0-497 GCF_963866145.1 Xenorhabdus sp. NBAII XenSa04 | reverse complement strand
ATTGTCGCCCGTGCTTTAGTCGCCCTGGGACACCGGCCGGATTACACCTTGATCACACGTTACGTCAATAATATCAGCGAACTGTATCAGTTATATGCCACTAAAATGATGGCAGACAGGCAGCCCGCCCTGCTGGCACAAATCAACCAGTCTCTCAGCAAGCTGAAAGAAAAAGATATCCCGCGCAATATGCAGGGGCAACCGGATGCACTCAGACTCTGGGCGATGGAGGTCACGCTGAGTTCAGACGCGGGTAAACAGCTCTATGACCCGATCCTGGACGGATTACGCTCTGCTGTGCGTTATGACCGCACCTATTTTGATAAAATTGTCGCTTCTTTGCTGCCGCTGTTGGAAAAACTGACCACCGGAAAAATCGCAGAACTGTTATCACCGAATTATCTCAATATGGCCGATTTACGCCCGATTTTCGACTGGGAACAGGTGATCCGCAAGAACGGCATTGTCTATATCGGGCTGGATGCGTTATCTGACAG
>NZ_CAWMEB010000166.1:0-8154 GCF_963866145.1 Xenorhabdus sp. NBAII XenSa04 | reverse complement strand
GGTTAACTAGGCCAGAGCCTTTGAGGGTTATGGTACTCTTTGGCTGCGGCGTCACTTTCAGCGGTAACCCGCCAAAAGTGACGCCTTGAGTTCTGTAAACAGTCAGCAAAAAGCGTGCGAACGTTGAAGTGCCATCAGATACAGCAAAACGCCGTAAGATTAAGTGTAAAATTGTAGTAATAATTAATTGTTTTTGTGTAGAAAGTTGCTCGCTGAATATTTCAAACAGTGATCGTGATAAGTGTGTATCGGATGTGCAAAGTCATCCTGTTGTTCATTGAAGATAAAGGAAATAGGATTTATGTTGTTTAGCCATTACAGCTATGTGACCATTTATGATAGTGAGTAAGTCCCAATAACATAACTTATCTTTTTACTAACAGTAATAATAAAAATAGTTTTTCACACATTGACAATTCACTCATTTCATACCAAAATGTTAAAATCATAAAAACGAAATAAATCATAAAATGATTTTTGTGATCAGGATCAATTGAACTCCCTCAACATAATTATTTATATTACCTATAATATATTTACATTAAATAACATGGTAAGAAAAATGGAATACGTTAGAATAAGAAACGTAGCAAGCTATCATGACACTGAATATTTAGAGTGAAATTTATCAAAAAAATAAATTTAATTTATGGTCAGAATGGAAGTGGAAAATCAACTATAGCTAATTATTTTAATCCTGATGACTCAAAAGCATATAAAGAATGCAATTCTAATTTAGATAACACCTATAATTATTTAGTATACAATAAAAATTCATTGAGGATAACTTTTATAAAAGCGACAAGCAACCAGGAATATTTATTTTAAGTGAAAAAAAACAAAGAAATTGAACTTTACATAGAAAAAATAAAATTAAAATTGAATGAAGAGAATAAAAATAAAAACAGATTGACTGAGGAAAAAGAAAACATAATAAAAAAATGGAAAATGAAAGAAATTTATACGAAATTAAATTCAACGAGTACTATTCTAATATTATTGATTTATTAAAAGAAACCACAATACTTACTAAAGAAAAGAAAAAAATACCACTAAATGAGATATAAGATATCTATAATGAAAACATTAAATTTTTTGATAAAAAATAGACACACCATCTATGGAGTTTAAAATAAATCCAATATCACATAGAATAAAAAACATAGAAGAATATTTTAAAAATGTAAATGGTTCAATATTAGAAATAAATAGAAAAGTTAGAATGTATAAAAATAGCGAGAATGAAATAAAAGTAAAAATGTGGTCTGGAATGAAATTTTCCAGCATGGAATTATTAGAAACTTATAATGAGATTAAAAATAATCAGAAAAAGCAATAGAATCAATCTAATCAAAAATAGATATTATTAAAAACGAAGAAATAACTCTAACTAGAAAAATTGATGAATTAAGACAAAATACATCTAATATTGAATCAACAATTTGATTTTATCTAATTCCTGCTCAGTATAGGAATTCAATTAAATCAATGTGTTAAAAAGGGGGAATTATCCTATTTACGTAACTTGTTGATTTTATGCAATTCCAGCACAGAACCAGGGATTAATTAGATCAAGGGGTTAAGCAAGTGTTGATGATTGAATAAATTGATAGGGTTGCGTGGTAGATGGGACAAGTGAGTAATTAAGGAATGAAAAGAAGGATATTTATTATCCCAACTAAAATTAAATTTTATCAGCAGTAATATAAATTTTATTAATTCACCATCTGTCATTTTATGCCATCCTGCCATCAAAACATGCATCTCACCCATTGAAGTTAATCAAGCCATACTCTCCAGTATTGATGAACCAGTTTATTTATGTTCACAGGCGGAGAAGTCTCCCACCGCCTTCATATTATTTAGCAATATGTATTGTTGATTAAATGAGGGAATAGCTATGCAAGATAAAAAGCCTGAGATATCAGTACCAACACAACAATCCTATGAAAACTTTGGATATACCACGATACCTGTTGGTGTTCCTATTCCTTGGCCGTCAGAAATTCCACCGGATGGCTGGCTTAAATGCAATGGTGAAGTATTTGATAAAGAAAAATATCCGAAACTCGCTCTTGCCTATCCATCAGGCAGATTGCCTGATTTAAGGGGGGAATTTATTCGTGGTTGGGATGATGAGCGCGGAGTAGACTCAAATCGCCAAGTTTTATCGTGGCAAGCTGACAGAACAAAAAAGATACAACTAGCGGAAGGTAACGGTAGCAATTACCTAGCCTTATACCAAGGTTCCCTAGACAAACTCCGCTACCCAATAGGCAGAGATGTAATAGGGCACGCTACTGAAAACTCAATTGCTAACAATACAGGCGGTGACGAAACCCGCCCCCGTAATATAGCCTTCAACTACATAGTCAGAGCCGCTTAGTAATTATGAGCCCTCCCTCGCGAGGGCTTTTTCAGGTTGGCGTATATCCCAACTAAATTTGATGTGGTTCAATAATTTTGGTCACCTGAATAGGGGTGATATTCTCACTTCAACCATTCAACAGGTGACATCATGAAAAGATATTTCAGTCCTGAATTTAAATTAGAGTCGGCGCAATTAGTGCTTGACAACACTACAGCATTGCCGAAGCCGCCAGAGCCATGAATGTGAGTTCATCTGCAATGGGGCGCTGGGGACATCAATTGAAGCAGGATTGACTGGACTTGCCTGAACACATCTTGCTCATGCTTCGCTTTTATTGTAGCCCGCTGACATTGCTGATAGTAAGCTTGTCGTGTAAACTCCAGGTAACGGTAACATTGAACCACCTTGAAGCCGGCTATTTTTTTCTCCTGGATGGCCTGCCTCGTGGCTTTTTTACGAGACTGACGCCATAGTCCCGTTTTAACACCTCAACGACCGCCTCAAAAAACTCGGCTTTCTTTTCTATTTCAGTCAGTTGTTGTTCAAGTTCTTTGAGCCGTTGCTCAGGTGTGAGTGAAGAAGATGTCGTCATAGGTGGCCTCTGAGGATGTAAAAGTGTACAACCCAGACTCCAATCTAACTGCCCCTGCTTCCTAAGCCAAACTAAAACGGTTGAGCGTCCTTGAATCCCGTATCGATATTGGGCTTGTTTATAAGTCATCTCGCCTTTTTCAACTTACTCAACAACCGTCAATTTGCCGTCACTGAACCCAATCAGGTGTGGTGTGGGGATGTCACCTACATCTGGACTGGTCAACGCTGGGCCTATTTAGCGGTCGTTATCGATCTGTTTGCGCGTAAGTCCATTGGCTGATTTAAAATCGCTTTCATAATGATGCTTGACATAGGAGCGTCAACAGTCCCATGAGCGTTTTTTCAGGAGCTTAAAAAGTGAATGGGTGCCTGAAGAAGGTTACCGCAATTTTGATGAGGCTTTGCGATCAATTATCTATTATATCACGGGCTATTACAGTCAGGTTCGCCCTCATTGGTATAACAATGGATTAACACCCAACGAATCAGAACGATTATTTTGGGAAAACGCTAAGGTAGTAACCAATTTTAGTTGACCACTTCAATTCCAGTGTTTCAAGTTTACTCAGCCAGTCATTCGGCTCTTTACCAAACTTAGCCGCTACATCTGTAGCATTAATCCATCCCTCTTCATTAAAGCGAATAGGGTGGCCGTCATAATCCAATGGAATGATGTTACTCATGGCATATTACCTACATTTAAAATGAACCCTCGTTCACATAGAAAATCAGCCCGTCGAAGCTCGCCAGCTATAACTGACTTCCTCGAAGGCTCATATCAAAGTGATTAGATTCGACGTTAAAAATTGCGCTGTGAATGCGCGGTGAAAATAAAAATGCCACCAACCCATGTGCGTTGGGTACGCGATGGGAACGGGGCAGCATGGGTTATTTCTGTAGCCATTCAGGGAATGGATACAAAAATATTGGGTTTAGTTTCAAGTGGTAACTAATTGTTAAGCATTATTCGCTTGTTGTTGAGTGGGAATGGAATTAAGTATTGCGCATAAATGTTTTATGGAGGTCGTTATGCCAATAAATCCGCGAGATCCGTTTAAAACCAGTTCCCCCTTAGTAAGACGCAGGCAAATTTTTTGTACTCAAACAGTTATTACACATTCGCCATCCCATTCTCTAGGTTCTGATATTCTTAACGTATATTTAGAGTACTTAATTCAATGTAGATTCCTAAGTGCAGATAGATTCGGAAGATTAACTATTAAAGCTGCATTCGCTGACCTGGCTTATGGGCCTATTAATTTATCTAATATAGACAATTATCTAAATCTGCTTGGATTTACCTCAGCACCAGCACTAAGAGGGGTTAAATATGTACAGACTCGTTATAAGAATGTTCGTAGTTTAGCCGATTATGAAGAAAACGTTTTGCCTGCAATAAAGAAAGCATGGGATGCTAATCCACCTTATTGAGAGCCAGTCTCTGAATCACTAAATATTATTCCGCCACCATAGAGCAAATGATTCTGAGGTGGCTATATCTTCTCAATGAAGTGATCAGGATTGAGTTGCCCAATAAAACCGTATGCCCGTTTATGCAAAATGTCACGATACAGCTTCATGACAGGTAGTTGCGCATCTAAAAGATGCCCTATCAGCTTCTTCTAGCTGGTAATAAATAGCACTACTGATAAAATCAGATAGTTTTGAAATCCTTTCATGTTCACAAAATCTACCCAGAGGGCGGCGATTTTCAAAACCAGCACCAAATGGTGCATCAGTATGTATCTCATGGCAGTTATTACACCGGACTAATTTCTGGTCATTGCTCATAGCAACTCAAACGCTTTTTCAAACGTTGCTTTTTTCTTCAACCTAGTGATAGCCAAGCAAAGTTAGCTGGTTATTTAACTGGAACTTGTGGACACGAAGAAAACTCAAATATCCTTTCTTCTGTTCACCAATTTCAGGGTTGTCGATAATTTTTTCTATTTCGTCTTCCACTATAGCAAGAAGATTTTCAGGTAACTTAGATAATGCCTTAGAGAAACGTCTTGTTTCATAAACATCAATCTTGGGACTTTTTGGTCCTTCTGACATAACGCAACACCTTGCCATTATCGACTTCGCTTTTCGCCAGCAACGCCTCAAGGATAAAGGAGTACGGCAAATCCGGGTTATCTTCGGCGATGCGGCCTATTTTTGCCCAATGTTCGATCTGCTTTGGCACACTCCTGCTTGATACTTCTGCGTGAATTTTTACATCATTCACGAAGTCATCGTCTAAACGGATACTAATAGCCATTTGCGTGTTCTCTCTCGGGGTTTGTATTACATGCGATCAAACGTATACGCCTTCGGAAGCGCACTTACAACATGCACCATTTTGTCGCGTTAAATAAATTAAATAAATGCCATGTCAGCCATTAGTCAGATAGTAACTATTACCTGAGAACGGGGCATGGGCTTACTCTATACCAATCCGGGGTGCTGCTCGAAATAGTCAAAATTGCATATAATTAATTGATTTCAAAAGATACAGTGTGTTGGCCTGTGCTGCTTGAGTTGTAAACTCTAAGTTGACAACTGGTTGTGGAGGTCGTCGCTGAACTCCGACATCGGGCACCAAGTCATACCATCCCGCACACAGTAAGTGAATATTGGTCAGTCTTTCAGGTAGCAGTTAAGCACACAGTATCTAAGCAGCCAGTCAGCCCTGACATTCTCCACATTTCAATGAGCACTCATAAATAATCACTAAAATAGAGAAAAGTAAAAACCAGCAAAATGATATGCTGGTTTTATATAAAATTCATAATTAGTCTCTAATTTAGCTGGCTAATATTATAAAGCTAATATGTTATCGCTGTTACATAACTATTATAATTACCGCCATCATTTTCAATTCTGACCGTTACAGTTTTTCCTAGAATAAACGCATCATAAACAAGCTGAGTGCGTATCTTATTTTCATAGTTAACCCCAATACAGCCTTCAACACTCCTATCTAAACTTACAAACCAATAGGCCGGATTGTTATGCCACTTACTTATATGGATTACCTTGTCTAACTTTCCTACATACTCTCCATGAGGCACAAGCTGTTTGCAGCTAAATGAAGATATAGTTGCATGCGTAGTCTTAGTCTCATCCTTTTCCTCGGCCATTCCAATTCCCGCGAACAAAGACAAAATTAATCCTGTAAGAATTCTCACTTTTTTATTTATCATAGCAATCCCCTTATTTATATGGATTAATTATTTCAAACATCGCCCAGATATTACCCATACAATATCTGAATACGCCATATTAAAATAAGGACAACATTGATAACTTAAATCAAATAAAATTATAAAAGTCTGTTAATAACTATCAAAGAAATGAGAATTATCATAATAAGGTTTTCTTTATTTTAAAAAGAAAACCCCGCCGAAGAGAGGTCTGAAAATTCGTAGTAAGTATAGCTACAAATTCCTACTATTTGAAGATATTAGGGGTCAAGGCCGGACAAAATGCAACGGTTTATTTTGTCACCGCTTCAAATACCTCTGCTGCCCGTTTCTCTTCTGTGTAACACTTCTCCACCAGCTTTTGATAAAAGGGCTTCCAGTTCAGCCGCCACGTTCTTTCATTCAGTTCAGGCAAATAAGCCTTGATTGCTGTATAAGCCACTGACGAGGGCACTTTGCTGTAACCCCGCCCAGAGCAGCGCGGGCAGGCCAGGGTGTTTTACTACTTCCTTCCTAGAGTAAATCAGTCCTTTTCCCTGACATTCGTGACACTGACAGGCAGAGGCAGCCGAACGGGAATAATCTTCAAAGGCCAGCCTGGCTAAAATCACCATGCGCTGCTCCAGTTTATTTCCCGCCGCTTTTGAGATCAGTTTCGGTACGGTCAGTCTTGCGTATCGTGCCAGTTTTTCCACGGTGCTGAACTTGTTTTCCTTGCTGACATCATTCTTGGCAAAATTTTTCCGTAACAGTATCCCGACTGCGCCACTACAAGATGAACGGTATTCATATAAAGCATGTAGTTCTGGATGTCATTTCGAGCTATCCTATCCTGAATAATTAATAAAAATATCACGTAATTTTATATAGAGAGATTATTAATGAAAAATAGTTATGTATACATATTAATTAACTCATCTATGCCTGGATTAATCAAAATAGGAAAAATATTGCGCGACTCTCAGATCAGAGCTAAAAAACTCTTTACTATCGGCATACCCACTCCTTTCGAAGTTGCATTTGAAGTTTTTTCTGAAGATTATGATGCCCTAGAAAAAAATATGCATGATACACTTTCACATTATCGAATTAGTAACAACAGGGAATTTTTTCGCTATCCATTAAAAAAACGCATAGAATTATTAATTAATTTAAACACCTCACAATCATCTGATGAAGCTAATTTCAGTTCTATTAGTATCTTTCATCAACTAAAATCAAAATATGGTTCTTGGATAGTTCCAAAACTAATTGATATTAGAATAATTCAAACAAGTGATATCGTATGGCTAGAAACTACAATAGAGAAAGAGATTGGTAGCTATTTAAGGGATTTATTCATACATAGAAGTGATTTAGGTTTTATTATTAACGATGAAGATGATGATGATGATGATGATGATGATGATGATGATGATCTATTTTTTCACCAAATTCAAATATTACAGAGAATGCGAAAAAATTTATAGATGAATTTGACGTTATTTCAATTATTAATACAACAGATATTTTTCATGAGAAAGCCTGTTCTGATATTTATAAAAAATATAGATCACAACATTCATAAAATACCCCTTCTTTCGAGAGGGAGTTCCATTTAGTTTCCTTAAGAGGATAGCTTTCCCCTATGGCTACCAATACTTATTATCATCAATCGTGTCAGTACGCCAATCATAGGTTAAAGCATATCTCGTTGAGAGGGTTTATAGGTGGGATTACCATGACTACCCTGAGATAAACTAGCATCAGCATACTGTTTTACATGCCTGGCTTTCAAATAGTTGAGACTTTTAACCTGAATATTCAGGCCCAACAACACCCCCCTAAACCCGAATGCGGTCATAGTAAGTTTTATAACAGCTACCATTCTACTAGATAAAAATTTTAACTCCTTAATCAAACGGCTTATTGATTTCTTCCTTATTGATACCTGACAACATGCAATCTCTGGCGCGCGACAATTCGGACAAAACAGAAAAGCCTGCCTTGCCCTTGACGAAT
>NZ_CAWMEB010000165.1:0-493 GCF_963866145.1 Xenorhabdus sp. NBAII XenSa04 | reverse complement strand
TTTAATTTCTTCTTATATATAATCAGAGACTAGTCACTATTATTAATAGAAATAAAAATCATTCAGTTATTTCCATAGTGATCTGCGTTCCATCATGGCTTACATATCCATTCTTACAATTTGATTCATTGTCGTCACAAATAAATTTAATAGGAATCTCGCATTCTGTATCCGCAGTATCAGGCGTAAAATAGGTACGCCAGCCTGTCATCATATCAATGTATGCTGTGCGCAATTTTACATTGCAGTGTTTGCCCCAGGCGCTTGCCTTGTAATACTCAATAGACCATGTAACCCATTTATCTATTGAGTGGCAATTATCAAATAAATTATTATTATCTTCTAATCTAAAGTTTTTTTCTTGTTGAGGGAGTAAGATTATGTCATCTGATGGTCCGGCATTATACATACATTGGGATCCTGTACGTGTAATGATTACTTTGGCAGTTTTGCTATTATTTTTGAAGTGCGTATTATAATATGCGGAAAAAAC
>NZ_CAWMEB010000164.1:0-1157 GCF_963866145.1 Xenorhabdus sp. NBAII XenSa04 | reverse complement strand
CCGCCCTCCATCGGCAGGAAGTTATTAGGGTGCGGTAGATCACTGCACCACATCAAAATACCGCCGATGGGAACTGCCAATAGCTCCGCGTCTTCTTTTTTGATGCACTCACTAATCAGCATGGTTGTCACATTTTGGCTTATCACAAGATCATTAGATACCCCAGCTTGTTGAACCACAGCTGATTCTTGCAAGGCATTTTCCGCCTGATTGACTGTATCTCGCAATCCGAGATTGTTGACAAAAGCGTCTTTATCAGGAATATCAGCTCCGTTCTGGTTTTTCGCTAAGCGGGTATCAGCATTGCTATTCGCATTGTTGGCGTTTTGGCTGGCTGTATTAGCTAAATCATATGCTGTTTTCACCGCCTTTGGTGTTGCTGCATGAGTCTGGTTATTACTACCGACATCATTGCTCAGGATCACAAATCCTTTATCTTGTAGCGTTGCATCTGGATGGTTGCGACTTAGGGCGTGTTTTTCTATCGCTTCTTTGATTGAATCCTGGACATATTCCGGTGTTGTAACGGTCACAAGGCTGCTATCGTCAGTCTTTTTATCTTGCATAATCCCCTCATTGAATAACAATAAACATTTTGGGTAATTTAGGTTCATCCAGTTACGATCCAGCAAACAGAGTCACGCCAATAAAGGTACGTTCCAGTTTTTTCCCGATATATTCCCTGCTTATCGTATTTACGCAATAAACCTGTATCCAGCCATAGGATAAAGCAAATCCATTTTCATCAGATTGTACCGAAGATTCTGTTGGCTGAACCATTACCTTCCCCTTACTAAAAATAGCACCGCAACATTTTTCATCCTATTTTCAACCGATGTCGGGACAACGTAAGATGCACGAAATTCTCGATCCTCATAAACGTAGCCATCGTCCCCAAATGCATCAGTGTAAACATGACTTCCTCTGCCTTGGTCGATGGTGGAGAATGCCCCCGTTGTATTATCGTCAATCTCATCTGTTTTACGACTACCTGTCCTGATTACTCCCTTGATATCTCTGATAGCATCAGTCTGAAAGGATCCCAGTGTTCTCCCAACCTCCGGATCAACCCCTCCGGTTTTATCCCATCCACGCGGCACATAACCCCGCCAGTCTGGCAGATTTCCCGAAGGGTAGTGTTTGAGTAATTCAGGATA
>NZ_CAWMEB010000163.1:0-1201 GCF_963866145.1 Xenorhabdus sp. NBAII XenSa04 | reverse complement strand
CTACAGAAAAAAGTATGGAGCTTGTGCTTTATCATGATGGCATAACAGCGTTAGCAAGCGTGAAATATGGAATGGGGTTAGGAGACGATGTGAAAGGATCTAATGAAGATATCTTAGAAGAAGAAGCAAAACAAGGTCCAGAAGAAACAGATATAGAAGGAGTAAAAGAACGTGATTGGATATTTCAAAAACCTCTTAGCAAAGAAGAGTCAAAATACAGAATTTCTTTGGGTTAGTTTTTTATTATGTATGCTAATGATATTTGCTAATTCGGCATCAGGAAAAACAAGTATGGAATACAAGTATTTATTAACAATGAATACACACCGGAGTGTCTGTGTTATTCGCCTTAATGATATAATGGCAATGCACAATGTGCGTTCACGTAGTGGGACAGAATCTAGTGGTCAGAATATAACTTCTTTTTTAGAAAATAGTAATAATACTCTCTCTGTCTCAATGGGAAAAAAATCTATTGATAAAAGTTTTGAAAAATTTAATCCTGATTCATGGTGCGAAGCAATTATCAGAAAAGCATCCGCACATGATCAAGGCCAAATTGTTAGTTATATTAAATTATCTGTAGATAAAAATGGTGATATCGTTACTCACACTTCACCAAATAATATTTCTAATAATTTTTCGGACTTTGATTTTTCAGGTATGTCAAAAAACCATGGAGAAAAAGGATTATATCAAGCTAAAAGAATTTTTTCTATTAATGGATTACCTGATTGGATATGGACAAAATCCCGTCCTGTGTCAGAAACAGATTTACCAGAAATAAAAGCATTCTATCAAGAAGTGATTAATGCTTTTGTACGAAAAGATCTTGATAAAATATGGTCTATTACTAAACCTGCTTGGGAAGAATGGGCTATTGCAGATAATAGTAGCTCTAGAGTATTTTTTGACTCAATGGGCTTTAAGGAAAAATTTGATAGTGGAAATTATGTAACTAGGATAACGCCTGAATGGAAAAATTTCAGATTAGTTAGTTATAAAGGAGGCCGAATATTCCGCCTTGAAGAGGGTTCTTTCGGCAATTCCCCAATACAACTAGATAATAAAGTAACAGGTAAGACTGCTGTTTATAATCCTTACTTATCTATTATTGACGGGAAAGTCGTTATTTCAAGGTAATTAATTTATTAGGCTGGTCAGTTATTAATAATACTGATTGGCCTTGTTTATACTAATT
>NZ_CAWMEB010000162.1:0-373 GCF_963866145.1 Xenorhabdus sp. NBAII XenSa04 | reverse complement strand
ATCACCACGTCATCCTTAGACCAATTTTTGCACTCAGTTCATAGCTGTCTGCAAAATTATTCAGGCTGGTGTTAACTGAAGTCTGGCCATAGACAAAAGAATTACCCTTATTCCAATTATAGGAACCCCCGACACCTGTCTCACCCCAAGTGAGGTCATTCCCACTGAGGAAGGCAACATTAGCCACATCAACCGCGTCATTACGCTCCAGAAGTTCCTGACGAATGTTGAAAAGGGCGTAAAGATTAGCGGTTTTTTCATCCTTGCTCTGATCATCGTGCCACTTTTGGCTGTAGTCTATCGTCGTGCCCACGCGTAATTTCATATTCCTGCTTTGATCAAAGCGGACTTTGGCACCAAATGTGTCATGGAA
>NZ_CAWMEB010000161.1:0-380 GCF_963866145.1 Xenorhabdus sp. NBAII XenSa04 | reverse complement strand
CAGCAGGGTATGGCGTTCTTGTGCAGACAGGATATCCAGCGCGGACAGCGGTTGTTTCTGGTCTGTCACAAAGGCTTGCAGCACCCGTTGATAGCTTTCTGTCAGCCTGACGATGGTGGCCTCATCAAACAGGCTGACGGCATAGTTCAGGCAACCGATAATGCTGGTTTGCCCGTCGGACATAAACAGGCTCAGGTCAAACTTGGCGGGGCTGTACAGAGAATCGTCCAGTGTTACCGGCCTGAATGGCAGGCAGCTGTCTGACGGATTTTCTCCAGTGCTCTGCAAACCAAACATGATCTGAAAAATCGGGTGGCGGGCGGTATCACGTTCAATATTCAGGGTATCAAGGAGCTGTTCAAACGGCATATCCTGATGGG
>NZ_CAWMEB010000160.1:0-387 GCF_963866145.1 Xenorhabdus sp. NBAII XenSa04 | reverse complement strand
TTTTATGTCTGAATTTTCTCGTGAACTCCAGGCCACTGCGGCCTTAAATTACCCGGGATCCCTGGATGCCTTTAGTCAAAATATTCCCATGGAATGGGTGACTGAAGCGATTAAAGAGACGGGACGCGCCACCGGGCGAAAACGTCGGTTCCCCGCCGAACAAGCCGTTTGGTTAGTGCTGGGCATTGGGCTCATGAGAAATCGTTCGATCAATGATGTTTGTGATAAATTAGATCTGGCGTTTCCTGACGCGAAAGGGGAACTGCCGCCATTAGCGTCAAGCAGTCTCTCAAAAGCCAGACATCGTCTTGGTATTGAACCCTTGCGACACCTTTTTCATACCACGGCCACCGAATGGGAAAAAGAAGAGACCACGTATTCTACCTG
>NZ_CAWMEB010000159.1:0-4933 GCF_963866145.1 Xenorhabdus sp. NBAII XenSa04 | reverse complement strand
ATACGCCCAAAAGGTGTTTTTATCCTGCTATCGACAATGTATTGAACACAGGTTCATACACTGATTTTTCACACCAACATCAACCCTATTTTCTTTTATCTTCCATGCGCGAAAGGATAGCTTCCTCGCATCCGGTTCATACGCGTTCACTGTTCCATTGCTCCCGAAACCCCTATTTTTAGTTTGTTGAAGTAACTTTCATTGCCAGACGGAATCTAACAATATCTGCTTCCAAAAGTGGGCAGATGTACCGCAATAACTGCGCTCCCTTTCAGGCTACGGGAGTTTTTTTGCCGCTTCGCGCTGATCCTTTCAGGCACTGGATCATCTTGTGTAAGCAAAGATATTAATGAACCCGCCAACTGGAGTCAAACAAATAACATTCTTTCCTCCCTTATTTTTGTCTGAATCTCTACACACATTCCGCAACTTTCCCGATATTTCACCAATATCCACGCAAAATATGCGTTAATTCATTAATTAATTCGATGGGTTAAATTGTACAATAAACACACTTTACCGATGATATCCCATTTTAAAGCAGGGTTATTCAGCATCATACTGACCTCTGACAGATAATGCATAAGTGAAATTCAATGAGAAACAACAAGGAGTTGCGGTATCTGCAAGAGCGTGCCTATCTGCGGGAGCTGGCGCAGCTTATCGCTAAGGAATCACCGCATTTAGCGGATTTTCTCACAGCTTCCTACGATCCCGATATTCAGCGGGTTTTTGAAGCGTTTGCCCTGCTCATTGCCCGGATACGGGATAAAATCGACGACCAATTTCCTGAAATTGTCCACGGGCTGCTGTCACGTATCTGGCCGTTAGCATTAAGTCCGATCCCACCGACGACATTGTTACAATTTTCCCCCATTGATGATGAACATCAGGGCACCATCGATATTCCGGCGAATACGGCGGTCTCTGCCAACCTGAACGGGCAGTTGCTCACCTTTAAAACCGGTCGTTCGCTGCACATTGAACCGCTGATAGTGCAGCACCGCAAAGTCAGTAAAACGGAAACCCACAGCGAAATCAGCCTGACGCTGCGTCAGACCGGCGTTCCTTCATCCGTCTGGCAAACCGGCCCGTTGACCTTTTTTCTCGGTACAGACACTGAACGCGCGGCTCAACTCAGTCTGTGGCTGGATCAGCATATCTGTGATGTCAGCGTGAATGTGCAGGGCGAGCGGCACAGGCTGGATTGTTTTCCCTATGGCTGGCATAGCTTGTTGGACACGCCACTGCTACCCGCATCACAAAATGCTTATTCCGGCCTGCAACCGCTGCTGGAATACTACGCGCTGCCAGCACTCTATAATTTTGTGATGCTGGATATCAGCCGCAGCCGGGCAACGCTGCCGTTGAATGCCGATGGTACCTTTGAGCTGATTTTCCGTTTTGAGGGTGAACTGCCGCTGGATGACGTTGATGAGGCATTTTTACTGGGCTGTGTGCCGGCGCTGCATCTGGAAAACCGCATCAGCCTGCCGGTGCGACTGACACCGGATAATCACCGTTATCCGCTGGCGCTGGGAGAATCAGTGCAGTTATTCCGGTTAAAAGAGATTCAGGTGGTGCAGCAACCCGGAGAGGAGAAGCAACGGGGAACCCCTTATCATTGGCGACCGATTGAGCAATTTATTCCCGCCGGACGGTTCCGGGATGAAACTCAGCAAGCGGAGACCTTTTATTATCAGCTTCAGACGGAACGTGATTTTTTAGGCCGCACGCAGCATCAGTTATGCTTTTTTGATGTGACAGGCAAGGCGGCAGATAACTTACCGGCTATCGCCATTTCAGCCCAGTTTACCGGCTACCATGAACAGGCGCTGACTCTGGCATCCAACACAGTCACCATCACCGAAGAAAGTGCGCCATCACATTTCAACGTGCAGAATATCATTCCGGTTCATACCGATTACCCGCCGTTATTACGGGAAGACACCGGCTGGTCGCTGATTTCCTGCCTGTCCAGCCCGCCAGTGATGCTCTTTGTCACCGCCAGCCTGAAACAGTTTCTTCGCCTGTTTGACCCGCATACTGACACCAACCGTCCGCTGAGTCGCCAGTTTCAGCAACATATCGACGGCATTGTACAGGTTGAAGAACGACTGACTGATCGGATGCGGCGCGGGCAACCGATTCGCGGGCATTTGCTGAAACTCATCCTGAACCCGGAGTGCTATCGCTCTCCCGGTGAGATGTACCGCTTCTGCCGACTGATTAATCAGACGATGGCCTGTTTTGTCGACCAGTCCACCTTCGTCATGCTGGAAATTTTCACCCCGGACGACCATTCTCCTTTGTGGCAGTTCTGGCATGTCGATGGCTTGCGTCCGGCGATGTGAGGTATTCAGGAATATAAGCAATTATTCATAAGGAAAACAGTTATATGAAAAGTGGATTACGTTTTGTGTTCACGGTCGCTGGTGTACCGGAAGACACCTTTGCGATCGGTGAATTTTCGTTGCAGGAAGGGTTATCGGAGCTGTTTACGCTGAATCTGACGCTGGTCAGGGCAGGCAATGAGAACCCGTTTAAACCGCAGGCGGATATGGATTTGGCCGGATTATTGATGCAGCAGGCGGTATTGCAGGTGTTTCAGGACGATACTGAGCAACGCAAAATCACCGGCATTATCTCCCACGCTGACTGGACAGGCACCGATGGCAGCAAAACCCTGTACACCATGACGGTGCGACCGGCCTGCTGGCGTCTGACGCTGAATCAGGACAGCCGGATTTACCATCATCAATCGGCTCCCGATATTTTGACCAACCTGCTGAAAAAGCACCATGTTAAAGCGGATTCGAAACTCTACGATACGCATCAGGACAGAGAATACGTCACGCAAAAGCGCGAATCCGATTATGCGTTTTTCAGCCGATTAGCGGCGGAAGAAGGTATCAGTTTCTGGTTTGAAGATAAAACGCTGTTTTTCAGTGACAGCCATCTGGGGATGACCGCCGGATTACCGCTGCAATACCAGCCACAGCCAGAAACCGCTTACGGTGTCGATACCGTTTATCTGGTACGACTTGGCGTCGGGATGAGCCCGCAACGCAGTCTGCACAAGGATTACAACTCGGAAAAGCCGCGTTATCACCTGTCCCATATGGAAAGCAGTGAAGGTTTCCGCGATTTCGGTAGCCAGACACCGTACACCGTGTTCGAAAGCTATGGGCGTTTTCAGAAAGATGCCGCTGCAAAACCGTTCCTGAAATACCGGCAGGAAGCATGGGATAACCTGAAACAGACCGGCAGTGCTCACAGTAACTGCATCAAACTGATGCCGGGAAAAATCTTCGAAATCAAAAACCATCCGCACAAACCGCTTAATGTGCGCTGGCAAATTGTCAGCATCAGTCACCACGGGCACTGTCCGCAGGCGCTGGGGGATAACAGCGGGCAAGGCACCACACTCAGCAATCAGTTCAGCTTTATTGACGGGCTGACTGACTGGCGTCCGCCGTTCCACTACAAACCGCTTGCTGACGGTGATGAAACCGCGGTTGTCGTTGGCCCCGAAGGAGAAGAAATCTTCGTCAACAAAGACGGTGCTATCAAAATCCATTTTCACTGGAACCGTTACGACGACCCAGATGACGGCGCATCCTGCTGGGTACGGGTAGCGCAGGGCTGGAACGGCAACGGTTACGGCTTTATGGCGATCCCGCGCATCGGGCAGGAAGTGATTATTTCCTATCTTAACGGCGACATTGACCGCCCGATAGTCACCGGCTGCGTCTACAACGGTCTGAACCGTCCGCCGCTGGACCTACCCGCCGCCAAAACCCGCACCACGTTTAAGACTAAGACCCATAAAGGTAAAGGGTTTAACGAACTGCGGTTTGAGGATGCGAAAGGCAGTGAAGAGGTGTTTATCCATGCGCAAAAAGATATCACCACGCAAATTCTCAACGATGAAACCAGCAATATCGGTCATAACCGTACACATCATATTAAAAATGATGCCCATTTACGTATTGATAATGAATACCGAGTACAGGCAGGTAATGATATTTCGCTATCAACGGGACAAAAACTCCATATTAAGACTGATGATGCCTTGTTAACCCAGAGTGGTAATGAAATTCATCTAAGTTCTGGTGCCAAAGTGGTGATTGATGCAGGTGCTGAACTGACTATTCAGGCCGCCGGGCACTTTCTGAAAATTGATGCCGGAGGAATTACCAGTAGTTCAGCCATCAATATGGGTAGTGGTGCACCGGGCAATGGCTCAGGCTGGGGCGGCAAGCTACCGGATATGCTGGATAAATTGAAACCAATGAATGTAGCTCAACCGGAAAAAATGCTTACCGCACCGCCAGAAAAAATTTGTATCAGTTGTTTAATGAAGGCCGCATTAGGTGGTTCAGCAATGGTTATCAGGGGGCAATCATGATCTCAGTCTCACCAGAAGCCTGGCAGGAATATCACAACACGCATCCAGACATAAAAAGGTATGCGTTGATTGATGGTTTACAGTATGAACGCCTCTTTGATGAGGAACTCACTTATATTGCAGAGCTGAATAATCCGCTTTTTCGCCGATATCCCGATGCCGAAATCGCCTTCGCCGGACCGTGGTTGTTTGACATAACCTATGACACTGCCTCCGTGGAAAAATTTCTAAAACTGGAAAAAACTTTCCCTGCTGTTTCATGGGTTTATTCCAAACTCTCGCTGGATAAATTGACTCGGCATTTTGAGCCATATTTGAATATTCAACTGGAAAGTGGCGAAACAGCACTGTTACGTTTTTACGATCCTCGCGTTCTGCATCAAATTCCGGATATTTTTAATCAGGAACAATTAACTGAATTCACACAACCGATTGATGAATGGAACTATTGGCTGAATGGTCAGTTTTATTATGTGAAAGGAGCACAATGATGATCACACTCAGTAATGAACAGGTAAATAA
>NZ_CAWMEB010000158.1:0-769 GCF_963866145.1 Xenorhabdus sp. NBAII XenSa04 | reverse complement strand
CACTTAAGCGGCCTGATCGTGCCAGTATGATTACCGCAAGTTGGACTGAAAACAGCGCAAGTTGCCCCTAAGTTGGGGTCAAGTTGGTCTCAAGTTGGGGCAGGCAAAATGGCTATCAGGCCACAGCCAGACAAGGCTGACGGCGCGCAAGTTGGACAATATCAAAAATCACTGTTCCGGCAACACAATAAAAACTTCCCGTCATACCGTACTGCCGGATAGCTTCCATCACAAAAAGGACAATCCGCATGATAACTTCACACGACAACACCCTGATCACACTGCGCCAACAGCTTGAAGCGTGGTTCGACACGCTGCTGGCACAAGGCCGGGCTGACCGCACGCGGGAAACCTACCGTAGCTACCTGCTACCCTTTATCGACTGGTGCGAACAGCGCACGGTGCGTTACCCCGCACAGGTCACACTGGTGTTACTGGAAAGCTGGCAGCGGTATCTGCGGGCTTACCGTAAAGCCGATGGCCAGCCTTACGGCAATAACGGTCAGCGGGAACGGCTGATCGCCCTGCGGCTGTGGTTCCGCTACTTGCTGCAACGCCATCACATCCTCTATAACCCGGCCGAGCAGATGGTGTTGCCGAAAGAAGAAAAGCGGCTGCCGGCGCAGATCCTGAGTGAACGGGAAACCACGCAGGTGTTGGACAGCCTTGATGATCAGAGTGTGTTGGGACTTCGCAACCGGGTGATGCTGGAAATCCTCTGGAGCAGCGGCATCCGGCGCATGGAGCTGCGCCAGCTCCAGCGGGGGGA
>NZ_CAWMEB010000157.1:0-56773 GCF_963866145.1 Xenorhabdus sp. NBAII XenSa04 | reverse complement strand
TGTTTATCACTATATCTAATTATTGGGAGCATGACCCGGAGAAGACAAGCGCAGCGCGTCAGTGCAGTTTTATATCTGTCGCATTTCCACTAATTTAAATTCGTTCAATAACCACTGCAATACCTTGCCCTACACCGATACACATTGAACAAACGGCATAACGTTTTTTTGTTCTTATCAGTTGATGGTAAGCAGTGGCAATAAGTCTGGTACCACTGGCACCTAAAGGATGTCCTAAAGCAATTGCCCCTCCGTACCTGTTAACACGCTCATCATTCATATCTATATTGAGAGCTTTCATGACAGACAAACACTGAGCAGCAAAAGCCTCGTTCAATTCAATAATATCAATTTGATCAAGTGTAAGATTAGCTAGCTTTAGAGCTTTATTAATAGCAGGGACAGGGCCTATTCCCATTATTCTTGGCTCTACACCTGCAACAGCTGAAGAAAGTATACGAGCTTTAGGTGACAACTTATTTCTAATGCTTGCATCTTCGTTACTTAAGAGCACAACACTCGCCCCATCATTAATACCAGAAGAATTACCAGCAGTGACTGTTCCACTATCAGTAACTATACTTTTTAATTTACTAAGTGATTCTAAATTTGTTTCACGAGGATGTTCATCACGGGAAAAAACGATGTCTTCACCTTTCTTTTGTGAAATATGAACAGCTATTAGCTCATCATTAAACAGGTTTTGTTCATAAGCTTTGGCAACTTTGTTCTGACTGTGTAAGGCAAAAAAGTCTTGTTCCTCGCGAGAGATACCACACTCTTTTGCAAGATTCTCAGCAGTTTCAGGCATTGTTTCAACACCATAAAGTTTTCGCATAGCAGAGTTGATGAACCGCCATCCCATTGTTGTATCTTCAATTTTCAGATTACGAGAAAATATAGATTCCGCTTTTCCCATAACATAAGGCGCTCTACTCATACTTTCCACGCCCCCTGTAATGATCAAATCTGCTTCACCTGATTTTATTGAACGAAAACCCATAGATACGGCATCAAGGCTTGAACCGCACAAACGATTAATCGTTGTACTGGGTACTGTTGGCGGGAGATTGGCAAGTAATGTAGCCATACGCGCAATATTACGATTATCTTCTCCTGCTTGGTTCGCACACCCAAAAATAACATCATCAATATTTGTTGGATCTATTTCTTTGTTGCGTTTAAGTAGTTCCTTGATTATCAACGCAGCCATATCATCAGGACGCATTGATGAAAGGCTTCCACCATAACGCCCAAATGGTGTACGGATTCCATCACAAATATAAACATCCATAGAGAATTCCCCTATTTTATGTGCATTTGAGTTAACTTTCTGACTGTGTTTGTTTATCTTTAAAAATATTAATTAATGCAACTAAGCTGGCTAGTATTAATCCCAAAACTGATATTCCAAACCATCCATAATTCACACTAACCTCAGAACCAATACGCGTTCCAATAGCGCCACCAATAAAATAAGAACACATAAATACGGTGTTTAAGCGACTACGCGAAGTTTCAGATAAAGATAATGCTCTAAGTTGATTTCCTACCAAAGCTGTTCTTCCTGCAAGATCTAGAAACATAATTCCTAAAATTATTACTAATATATAATATGGTGCAAAGAATAAAGACAAAAATCCTAACATTGCAAAGATCACGCCGAGTAAAACAACAAACTTTGGAGAGTATATATCCGCTAATTTCCCTATTAAAGATGTAGCAAGAATACCAGCAATACCTGTTAATCCCAAACTTCCTACGATATCACTTCCATAATGATAAGGTGGTTGTGCCATTAAAAAGGATAACCCCCCCCACAATGCACTAAAAGCACCAAACATTAAGGCGCCAGAAAAACAAGCAATTCTTAACTTACGTTCTGATACAAAATATTTCAATAAAGATTTAAGCAAGGTGAAATATGGAATAACTTGTTTGGAAGGTTTATTAATAGGTAATAATTTTGGAAGTATTACAATCAAGATAACATCTAAACTCATTGCTATAACATACATACTTCGCCAACCAAGATACTCACCTACAAATCCGGATAAAAATCTACCGAATAAAACACCAGTCATAAGACCTGACACAACAATCCCTACAGCTTTTCCTCGCTGTTCTTCAGGTGCAATCAATGAAACCATTGGAATAACAATTTGGGCACTAACAGATGTCATACCTATTAAAATATTAATCAGTAGTAGCTGTTCAACATTTTGTGATTGAGATGCTAATAGTGAGGATAGCGCATTAATACTTAAAAGAATGTACAACAGTTTCCGTCGTACCATTCGATCACCAAGCGGTACAAAAAGGACAAGACCTGCTGCATATGCTAATTGAACAACCATAGCAATTGAACCAGCTTTTTCCTCTTCAATACTAAAATCTTTTGCAAATAAACCAAGTAAAGGTTGATTATAATAGATATTTGCTACAGATAATGCGCATAGGAAGGATAATGCAAGATAATGACTTTTTTTCATAATGTGATTAATTCCAGTTATTATAAATAGACCATAAAAATGATATAAGGGTAGCTTCATTCCTCACAGAAAAGAAACCTACCCCTATTAACCTTAATATTTCACTATTATGAAAAAGTATTTAGCATAGGTACAGGTAAAAAATCTTCCTTTTGTAAATACTTCAAATAAGTATCAAGTAAATCATAACGAAGATTTGGTAATTTATAATCTATCAAACTCGTGGCTTCTTTTGTTTTTTCATAATGAAATTTATCTATTTCCCGTCCAAAACGTAGTATTTTATCATGAGAACCGTCTACACCATATAGTGGCAAGAAGCGATAAAGAGAATTGTTTTCACCACTGTCTAATAATTTTTTTTGCCATTTATAGAAATTTAATAATTTTAGACTAAATCCGCGATTGTTTAGCCAAGTAATAATATCTTCCCAGCTAATTAACCCATTGTAATTAAATAAATTAAGCACATTACCAGTTTCAGTCATATATTTAGGTAATGCCATAATAGAAACGGTATAGTCGATAGGCGTAAAATTAATAATACGTGGTAAAATGGGAGCATAACCTAGTTGAATACAGCTTTTAATGAAAAGCATAAATTGGTTGTCTGCAAAAATAGCTGCACCCGTTTTACTATGACCTGAAATATATCCCAAACGAAATAAATTAGCTTTCCCACCTATTTCTGTGAATTTTCCCAACAGGCGTTCAGCTTCCCATTTTGAAATTAAATATCCCATATCTGAATTCAGAATTGTACTCCCTGGAAAATCTTCAACATAATAACCATATTCATCAATTCTAGATGCAGATCCAAGTGTAGAAACAAAATTGATAACTTTCATCTTACCAGTGTTAGCAATATTAATCATGTCATTTAAGCTATCAACATTAGGAGCTTTCAATACTTCATATGGACGTATATGATTTACTCGTGCCGCAATATGGTAGATAACATCTACTTCACTACATAATTCTTTATAATCTGAATTATTAATACCACTCCTAGGTAAGGTAATATCCCCTTCAATAATCTTGACGTTTTTAGCTAATTTTAGCCGATGAATACCATCTAGAGAAAATTTCTTATATGCCTCCTCTATACGATGCGTTTTATTTTCCTGATCAATGTTTCTGCATAATAAATAAATGTCCCCTATATCTTTATTTTGCAACAAAACATCCAAAAGGTGTACACCAACAAAACCTGTAGCACCAGTTAATAAAACATTAGGTTTTACTTTTCCCATGTTAATCACCTTGGTTATATGTTTCGTATGTTTAAATTAGGATTGAAGTGTTTTTATTATGCTAAATAATAAATCATATTTAGCATTATCAGAAAATAATAATACATCTTTTTAGGTATTTTTATGTTATATTTTTGTTATACTTTCAATAATAAAGTCATCGAATGGTGACTATTTATAGGATTTATTAAAATGGATTGAAAATATAATAAGTATAAATAATCTTCATGTACTACAGATAAACCAAAAGTAGTCTTTCTTCAATGGAAGATGATTTAATATGGTAAGCATACTCTGACTGTGAAATATCAATTTAAAATTATATCTACAACCTGATATAAATATAATTTAGCATCTATTTACTATCTTTCAAGTTTCATTTTTATTATCTATGAAACTTATTGTTCAAATAAGAATATATCTTGGATTAGCATGGCAATCTCAACTACTCAAAAGGGCAGTTAGTTTCAGAAGTAATACTTTCAGACGCCCTGCTAACCCGTGATTTTATCATAAAAAAATTTGACTCTACTCGACCTAATAGATAATGTGTTAACTTGTAGCTAAAAAGATCCTATCGCCTACAAGGATCACCTAATGGGTGGCGAACGAAATTAGAGATAATAGACTTTATAAATTCAACAAGTTACAATGTTTTTCGATTCCGCCTCCGGCACCAAGTTTCCATACGGGTTTGTCCCAGGTTGTTAAATTTCCTGACAAAAACGCAAAAAAGAATCAATCGTTAATTAAATGTTAAATCCTAATCAGTTCAATTTGTACTGTTTAGTTGAAAAGAACATTTAAGACAAGATAACAGGGTAGCTATTTTAACAGTTACCCTTTTCTCGTTTAAGGTAATGATTTCATTAATTGATTCTGATGCCAAGTAAGGGAAAAACTTTACGGGACAGGGGATCGAAATTAGCCATTTTTTTCATCGCATCGCTATTGATGCAGGGCAGTTCACTCACACCTCCACCTCAATCCCGTCTGAGACCTGCCCTGTCTTTTTTACGCCGTTTTATTCATTCTCATCGGATACTCATCAACAAAATCAGTATACAACCCCAGTTCCCGCTCCAGCGCTTTACCCGTCCCTTCCATATCAAGATCAATGTATTCCATCGTGGTTGCCACATTACGGTGTCCCAGTAATCGTTTCACCAGCGGTAGATTACGATCCGGCGATTTCATCAGGGTCGTGGCCAACGTATGACGAAAACGGTGAGGCGAGACCGCAAAATCACACTCTTTGGACAGCCGACGAAAGAAAGAACGGAACTGTTGTTTTTCCCGGTTGATATCGTATTGGTAACGGGAAAGCCGGCTTGGGTGTGGGACACTCAACCGACTGAGATCGAAAATCGGATCGTGGGCTTTCGCACCGACAGCGATTGCCCTGTCCACTAATCTTGTCAGCCGGCGTTTAAGCGGCGGAATAATCGGTATTTCCCATTCACAGTGGTTTTTACTGCCTTCCAGCCTCAGTTCAATATAATTGCTGTCCAGATTGATATCCCGCAATCGCAGGTGCAGTAACTGGTTCTGACGCATTCCTGTAAAACGCAATGTCGCCAGCACCGTTGACCAATACCAGGTCGGATACAGGGCACAACGCCCTCCCCGTGGGGGCATCTCGATGCTTTCTTCCTCAGCAAACTTGCCCATCAACAAATTAATGCGGGTTATCTGCGATTTGCTCAAAATCTTCTTCTTTTTCTTCTCTTTTTTAACCACCGCATTGTTAAACGGGTTTTCGGTGTGGGGCAGCAGTTTTTGCTCCATGCCGAAATTAAAGATCGCCCGCAGGTGAGCCACCTTATTATTCCAGGTATGGCTCGACTGTTTTTTTTTCCACCAGAAGGTCGCGCCGCCACCGCAGCATATCCCGGTGAATAACCTGTGCCAGTGATGCGGCTTCTCCCATAAACCGGATAAAACCCCGTGTGACCTTGCGATAACTCCATTCGGTATCCGGTCTCAGGATATGTGAAAAAAAGTACTCTTCTAATAATTCGTCCCAACTGAGGGTGTCTACGGTGTGCAACATATTATTTTTTCCTCGGCTCATCCTGCCGTTTCCTGTCCAAAAACAATTCGCGGCAATAAAATATAAATAACCCTTTAAATTATTTATCTTTAAATGATGAATACAGGTGACTGTCAGGGGCAATACTTTCTTTCTCCCGTCCCGGCCGTTTGGTCAGTTTCGAGTCGGCGTGGTGACTTTTTCCCTGATTTTGCGGCGAGGATGCATCCGGTGACTGAAATAAGGCTAATAAAGTCAGGGTATCGTCAGACACAGATGGCAGAGGTATTGTGATTTCACTGACAAAAGGCGTGGATGCCATTTCCGGTACCGGGTAGCCTTCGGCAGAGAAAGCTTCCTCCTTCGCCGAAGACTGAGAAACTTCCTGTTTTATCCATAAAGGAGAATGAACCTGTCCGGCGGCCTTTTGAAGCAATGTGTCTATCAACGGGACGGTGGAGGGACGTCCGTTGAGATGCTGCATCAGACAGTGCCAGACCTCCGGTACCGTCACCAGCCACATCATGGCTTTTTCCGGTAACAGACAGGCAGCCAGCCACACTTCCTGTGGAGCCGATGGTATATTCTCCGGTGCGCGAAAACGGAAACGAAACGGTTTGTCGGGGATACCGATGCCCGGTTGTCAGACACGCCCGTCTTCCAGTTCCCATTCGAGCTGCCGCAACAACGGCAGGTGGTAAAACAACGCCGCCCAAAACACCACTGCTTGCCATAAGACCCCCTGTGCTGCCTGCGTTTCCGGCGCCACACCCGGCGGCAACAAATGTCCCTTCGCTAACCGCACGGCACAGGTGGTAAAATAAAAGCATGACCGCCATGACCGCCATGACCGCCATGACCGGCATAACACCGGAAGACGCCTATCTGACTGTTTTCGACCCGCCCGGCGGTGCCGCTATATTGGCGTTGGACGCCGGCAGAATGGGTGCCCTTTTTGATAAATACGACTGTAGTATTAGGTTCATCAGGTGCGGAATTCATTGAGGCGCGGGCATTCATGCCCACCGTGACGCCGGATAGATTTAAGCAAACCCAAACTTCATCAAAAATTAGTGTTGCAAAAACGAGGGTGGCCATAGATTTCATGTGTGCCGGGCATGTCCGACAGCTTGGGGGTGAGAGTCCCCTGTCCAGCCTGATGGTGGCGAAGGACTAGCGAAACGCAAGGGCGTTACCGCGAGGTGGGGTCTGGAGGAAGCGTGTAGCAAAACCATGACCTGACGAACAGGAACCTGATACAAGGCAAGTATTACCTATAATGACAATATTTACTGTGTAAGAAGTATTAATTCACAAATGGAGCTATTGGTTTACCTTATCTCTCAGTTTTTTGGGCCACCTATCGCTAAAGTTATTGAGAAACATTTTATGCATGAAGTGTCCGACTTCCAATCAGAACCATTTTTTCAAGTGGGAGGTAGCACACAATTTGATGAAGTGGTCTCAATAGCCCAAAGTTATATTAAGCAGAATATAACATTGCATATCACCATTAAAGACATTGCCAGTTATGTTGGGGGTATCAGAAAGTACTTTGGCCCGTAATTTCAGAGCACAAGTCGGAGTTTCTCCCCATAAATATATGCTTAATTATCGTTTATTAACAGCAAAGCAGTTATTGAAAGATAATAACCTGAATTTATTGCATGTCGCACAGTTAGTAGGATTCAGGGATCCCCACTATTTCAGTAAGTTGTTTGAACAACATTTTGCGCTGACTCCGATAGTCTACCGTAATCTGGTAAAAGCAAAGGCGTTCCATACCTGATAATTTCATGCCTGATAATTTCATGATTGATAATTGAAATCTATGTCTCAATATTCCGATTTCCTAACCCAAGTCCCCGTAAGCCAATTGCATTTAACTTAGCGATGGTGAAACGGTTTTTCCAATTCTTTTCATAATGTTCCGGAGCAAAGTCTGGTGGAGAAGCGCCATGTTCAAGGGCTTCAGTCACTTGACGGGCATAGGCCAGATTTCTATTACACAATGGTGCAGCGGGAATATACATTACATTTCCCCAGCCTTGTTGATTTTCTACAGGAGCAACTGAGTGGATAAGATCACAGTGCCACCAGACAGAATCACCAGCCTGCAAAGCCGGGATACTGCATAACCCACGAACAAGGTGAGGGTGCCATTGCTCTGATATAGGAAGTGCTTTGCCGGGAACTACACCACATAGTTCATCTTCGGGCACATCATTCAGTAGTGGGCGTAACAGAATATAGGCTATTGCTTCAGGAACGGGCACAACATGCAGAAGTCCCTGACCAATCAACATATCAGACAGCGCAGTCCAGCCCTGAAATGTTCTAAAAACAGAACATCTCGTTGTGCTATTGAATTCATGTACATCAGGACGATAGGCAGCATCCCAAGGATCGTATTCTGTAAACTGGTTAGTAAAGATTTTTCTGAACACGTTTTGATAATCTGGTTGTAACCAGCGTTCCAAAGCCCCAGAATCTGTGTGAGCCCCCAGACCCTTAGATGTCGTACCCGGTGGTCTGCGGCGAATACGATCGGGGTAAATCATGCTGACGTCAGGATCAAACCATTTCACTCCATCCGATTCAAATTTCCATAAGTGATTCAGAAAAGACTGTACCAGCGCAATTTCTTCGCTTTGTCTGGCTTGCATTTGTGCATGAGACCAGTAAATGGGATAAATTTCCGGCCGGGATGCTTTAAGACTGCCAAAATAATTATCCTTTGGTCCCTGATAGAAGCGTTCAAATTTATTGATATTGAGGTAATCAAGCATGGACTGATCCCATGCGATTGCCTGATCCTGTGGGAAATTTTGCCTGACGACCAAGCAGCCACGGCGCTTAATTTTTTGTATGATTTCCTCTGTTACTCTGCCTTCTGCCGCATCACGCCAATGTATCTCAGGCCAGACGTTACCCATGTTTTTTTCATCTTCTTTGGCTGCGGTTAATTCTTTTTCTATTTTGTCACATACTTGGGAGAAGAGAGTTTCAACATCTCCGATTTGCTCACGCAGAATTTGTTTCATCTGGCGAATTCTTTTGCGGTAATCATCAGGAAAGCTGGTGCTGGTAAAAGAAGTATCCATAGTAATCTCTGTTTATGAATGGGTTTTATATTTGGACAGAAATTAATCTACCTCCGATTTATAATATATCAACAAAGTTTTAGTCAATTTGTGGAAAAATACCTCTAAATTAAAAACAAAAATTGTTTTTAATTAATATCATTGAAGTAATATTTTGATTTTAAACATAAAAACCAGAATAAAATGCTTGCTCTGTCAATGTATAGGGCAAGCATTTCGTCTAACTTACAGACCATTAACCGACAGGATTATAGTAAATTGGTGAACCGGGGCCGACAGGTAAACCAAAAACAAAGACCCAAACATAGAAGAACAGTGACCAACCTACCATAAATACCAGGGAGTAAGGCAACATCATAGAAATCATAGTACCGATACCGGCATCCCTTTTGTATTTCACCGTTATCGCCATAATCAGCCCGAAGTAGGTCATCATTGGAGTGATGATATTGGTTACAGAATCACCGATACGATAAGCTGCCTGAATAGTCTCCGGAGCATAACCTGCCAACATCAGCATGGGGACAAATATTGGTGCAGTAACCGCCCATTGTGCAGACGCTGATCCAATCATCAAATTGATAAAAGCACAAATCAGGATAAACCCGATAAATAACAGACCGCCGTGCAGATTAATTTCATTCAGGAAATTCGCCCCTTTTACGGCAATAATTTGACCGATATTAGTCCAGCCAAAGAAAGCGACAAATTGAGAGGCAAAGAAAATAATAACCAGATATAAGCCCAAATTGCTCATGGACTGTGCCATAGCATCGACCACATCGTTGTTGGATTTCATTGACTTGGTGACATAACCGTAGACAATGCCCGGTATAGAAAAAAAGAGGAAAATAAAAACTACGATAGATTTCAGGAATGGAGAATTGCTGACTAATCCGGTTTCCTGATTACGTAAGATGCTGTTTTCTGGTACAACACTCAGTGCCAAAATCACACCAAGTACAGCAAACGTTATTGAGGCTGCTATAAGAGCTTTCTTTTCCAGAGCGGTTAATGCGGCGGAGTTTATTAACGTATTTTCATCTTCATCCAGCGTACTATTTGTATATGGACCTAATTGTGGCTCAACAATTTTTTCAGTCACATAGTAGCCAAGAATGGAAATCAGAAAAGTACTGGCAAACATGAAATACCAGTTAGCTTCAGCACCAACAATATAGGATGGGTCAATGAGTTGTGCTGCTTGTTGAGTGATCCCGGAAAGCAGAGGGTCGATAGTACCCAATAATAAATTGGCTGAATAACCACCAGATACCCCGGCAAATGCTGCCGCCAGTCCTGCAAGTGGATGACGACCGAGAGAATGGAAGATAATGGCAGCCAATGGAATAAGTACTACATAACCTAATTCTGCGGCAGTATTTGACATAATACCGGCGAATACAATTGCCAATGTCGTTAATTTTCTGGGAGCCTTCATGACGACCAGACGCATTAACGCAGATAATAACCCTGAACGCTCTGCAATGCCGACGCCAAGCAGAGCAACCAGAACTGTTCCTAATGGTGCAAAACCGGTAAAGTTTGTCACTAAGTTAGAGAGGATTTTACGAATTCCATCTGCATCAAGCAGGCTGACGATATGGATCACTCCATCTTCAGCCCGACCTTTTGCTCCTTCTGGGCGGGGGTCAATAGCTGTAATGTCAAAATATTGTCCGATTGCTGAAGAGACCAATAAAACAGCGATCAGGATCATAAAAAGAATAACAGGATGAGGTAAAGCGTTTCCCAACCATTCAATTGTTCGCAGAAAGCGACTTCCGTTTTGTTTTCTAGTTAACATAGTTTCTCCTTCTGATACAGAGCAACGGAAGTTACATAATGTTTTGAGTTTTTACCATATCGTAAATAATGAGATAATAGCTGGATTATGAGGCAGTTTTTTATTCTTTTTTTTATGTTTTTCTTTTTTTATCAAAAAGTTGATGTTATTGATTTTAATTTTTCTATGGGAAAATCATTAAAGGTAAGAGTAATAATATATTTTAAAAATTCGTGCTATGTGGCATTTTTTATGTGAATACAAGAATCATAATTTATTATTCTGCTATTATTTTTATACATATTACCTATCTTATTTATTATCTGGATATTCGTGACAATATAATCACTGCCTCTGATTATAGTCTGTATCTTCACCTGTTATTTTCTGGACTAAGTTATACCGATCACCGTTACCTTAAGTACAATCAATTGATGATCAAATCTACGATACAACTATAATGCGTGAATACGTGTTCTTTCCATGTTCGTCATGTGCCGGACAATTTACATTCACTTTTTATGTCAAAAAAAGAGGAATTCTATGAAATCGCGCGCCGCCGTTGCTTTTGGCCCAAGCAGACCTCTCGAACTTGTTGAAATTGACGTAGCACCACCGAAAGCCGGTGAAGTCATGATAAAAATCAGCCACACAGGTGTTTGCCATACTGATGCTTTCACGCTTTCAGGAGATGACCCTGAAGGGAGATTTCCTGTTGTTCTCGGGCATGAAGGAGCTGGTGTAGTGATTGAGATCGGTGAAGGTGTAACCAGCGTAAAGCCCGGTGATCATGTCATACCGTTATATACGGCTGAATGTGGCAAATGTGAATTTTGTCAATCCGGTAAAACGAACCTGTGTATTGCCGTTCGCGATACACAAGGAAAAGGCTTAATGCCCGACGGTACAACTCGTTTTTCTTACAATGGACAACCTGTTTATCACTACATGGGATGTTCTACATTCAGTGAATACACAGTAGTTGCTGAAGTCTCTCTGGCAAAAATCAATTCGGAAGCCAATCATGAACATGTTTGCTTATTAGGCTGTGGCGTCACGACGGGTATCGGAGCTGTGCATAATACTGCCAAAGTTCAACCGGGGGACTCTGTAGCAGTTTTCGGTCTGGGTGGAATTGGGCTTGCCGTGATCCAGGGAGCTCGTCAGGCTAAGGCCGGACGTATTATTGCTATTGATACCAATCCAGATAAGTTTGAGCTAGCCAAACAATTCGGTGCCACTGACTGCATTAACCCCAATGATCACGACAAACCGATTCAACAGGTTATTCTGGATATGACAAAATGGGGAGTTGACCACTCTTTCGAATGTATTGGTAACGTCAATGTGATGCGTGCAGCCCTCGAAAGTGCACATCGTGGTTGGGGACAATCAGTCATTATCGGTGTTGCTGGTGCCGGACAGGAAATTTCTACTCGTCCATTCCAGCTTGTTACCGGGCGAACATGGAAAGGAACGGCTTTCGGCGGAGTTAAAGGGCGTAGTCAGTTACCGGGAATGGTGGAAGATGCGATAAAAGGGAAAATTGAACTTGAACCTTTCGTAACCCATAAAATGCCATTAGAAAACATTAATGAGGCCTTTGATCTGATGTACGAAGGCAAATCTATTCGGACAGTGATTCATTATTAATTGAACGACTATTACAGGAACAGCCAAATATAAACTCCATAAGATATAAACCATATAGTTGAAGAACCTGAACCTACAATCTTAGAGAGAAAAACCATGGAAAGAATTGAACATCGTGCCTGTTTTGGCGGATGGCAAGAGGTCTATCAACATAGATCTAATTCACTGAATTGTCAGATGAAATTTTCAATTTTTCTACCACCTCAGATTAAAGAAAAGAAATTACCTGTATTGTACTGGCTCTCTGGCTTAACCTGTACTGAGCAGAATTTCATTACAAAAGCCGGAGCCCAACGCTACGCAACTGAACATGGTGTTGTTATTGTCGCTCCGGATACCAGCCCTCGGGGGAATGATATCGCTGATGCCCCTTCTTATGATCTTGGAAAAGGAGCAGGGTTTTATCTCAACGCATTACAACAACCCTGGGAACCACACTACCGTATGTACGATTATGTGGTTTCTGAGTTGCCTGAATTGGTTGAAACATACTTTGCTGTCACTGGTGTGCGGGCAATCAGTGGGCACTCTATGGGTGGACATGGCGCGATGGTCATTGCGCTGAGAAATCCGCAACGTTATTGCAGTGTATCAGCGTTTTCTCCTATTGTTGCACCAAGTCAGATTCCTTGGGGGGAAAAGGCTTTTTCCAACTATCTTGGAGAAGACAGGTCGCTCTGGAAACAGTATGACACAGTAGAATTGATCAAAAATGCAAAAGCAACAGAACAACTTTCAATTTTGATTGATCAAGGAACTGATGATGAGTTTCTGGATAACCAATTATGTACCCATTTATTGCAGGATATTTGTGATGAAACAAGTTACCCTGTGACAATAAATTTTCGTCCTAATTATGACCATAGCTACTATTTTATTGCTAGTTTTATTGGCGAACATATCGCTTATCATGCAAAAGCAATGCAAGAATATGCTAAAAAGCAGTAATTTTTAAAATAAAATCCTATATCGCAATTATTTTTTACTAATTATGTGTATTAGCTCAAACTTGAGCTGCCCCCTTTCCTCTTCAATCAAGGCATGACTATGCTGTCAATCCGTTGGCAGCATATGAGTATTTTCGTGCTTAACAATGTCAATAAAAGAATGGCATGAACTTCATTTACTGTTTTTCATCCATCTTTTCACCTATTTTTATAGCCCTAATTCACTGAGCCCAGGATGGTTATCTGGTCGGCGTCCTAAAGGCCAATGGAACTTACGTTCAGCTTCATTAATAGGGATATCATTAATGCTTGCAAAACGGTTAATCATCATACCGTTTTCATCAAATTCCCAATTCTCGTTACCATATGAACGAAACCAATTTCCTGAACCATCATGCCATTCATAGGCATATCTTACAGCAATTCTGTTTCCCTCCACTGCCCATAACTCTTTAATCAAGCGGTAATCCTGCTCTTTTCTCCATTTTTGGATGAGTAATTCTTCTGCTTCATTCCGGCCATTTACGAACTCTGTTCTATTTCGCCATTTGGTGTCTTTGCTATATGCCAGAACAACTTTGGCTGCATCACGTGTATTCCAACTATCTTCAGCAATACGGACTTTCTGCATTGCAGTTTCATCAGTAAATGGCGGGATGGGGTTTCTTTTTTCAACGGATTCAGGCATATTTTCTCCAGAATATTTAATATGTTATGGAAAGAAATTAATAAATTTATCACTCTCTTTTACATCAGCTGCAGTAAATGGATTATTCCACTTTTTAGATTGATAACCTGCAATAAAGCTCAATAGGTATGATACCATGTGTACAATCTTGTACACACAAATAAATGTACAGATCTGTACACGTAAAAACAACCTTAGATTTATCCTGAAAACTAACTTTTATAGAACTAGATTGAATAAATAATAAGAAAATATTATGAGTAAAAAAGAACACATCCTGGATATTGCCGAGTCTCTATTTAATAAATTTGGTTACAACGCTGTTGGTGTTGATTTGATAAGAGATCAGGCGAATGTATCAAAAACCTCTATGTACCGTTATTTTGGTTCCAAAAATAAGCTGATCAAAGGAGTCCTATTCAGACGACATCAGAGGTTTGAGAAAGAACTCAGTATTGTTGTGTCTTCAACTGAAGGAACTGAAAACAAGCTCAATGCCATCCTGAATTGGCATTTTTCATGGTTTGCTACAGAAGATTTTCAAGGTTGCCTGTTTATGCATGCTTTAGCTGAATTCAAAGGCCACAATGAAACTATCGTTAAACAAGCACAACAGCACAAAACTTGGTTAAAGTCACTGCTATTATCAGTTTTCTTAACAGTCTCAAAAGATACGGAATCCAAAGCAGAAGCATTGATAACATTTATTGAGGGAATGATAGTTAGAGCTGAATTCGGTGAGGTTGCAGGTCATGAAGAGCGCTATCGCACAATGGCTTACCGCTTGATTTAAGATGTGAAATTTGTTCATAAAATTGAGGTTATTCAGTCTCTTAACCAACATGGCTGACTAAGAGACTGATTACCATATCAGAACAAAAAATGTTCTAAGATTACCCTGGTGTTGGGCGAGTCAAAACTAACTATTCAAAATAATGAAAATATTTGTCTACATAAAAGGCAGTGATGATGCACTACCTGATACTCAGACAAAATCTTAATTATAACTTATATTTTTACAGACAAATTAATACACCAGACGAACAGTAAAATCAACAAATAAAAGCTCAAATGTTGATTTTTCTACTCAATATCGACGTCATTATTTGAAACATAAAAAATAAAACATAGTAAAAAATCTCATACTCATTTGATTTTAATAAGTAAACTCAAAATCTGTTGCATTGCCCCGTAAATATAAAAAACAAATGCATCTGATAAAATTTTTTACATAGATGATATGAATATGAAAAGAGCTATTGTATAACTATACGGAAACTGCAGCAGCCTTCTAGTCACGATCTGGCTTCAAGCGCGTACCAGTCAGCAACTATCTTCATTCACATTACAAGATGTTATACAACATAAGATAGGATTTAATCGGGCAAATAGCATGGAGAAAAACTCTCCATGCTACTCATTAATGTGCGGCTTTGACAACCCAATGATTGAATAAATAACGCGAACCGTAAGCGGGGAAAACATTAAATAGTGCAAAGAAAATTTTAATTAATATCTGAATAATCATCATCCCAATAATTTGATTTATTGGAAGTTTTCCGTAGAACGCAACAAAACAGAAAACAAAACTATCAAGAATTGACGCGATAAAAGTACTGAAAAATACCCTTAGTGCTAAAAACCGGGAATTTGTCATGTCTTTTAATTTACACAAGACATATGAGTTGACCAGTTCAGATACCAAGAATGACAACGAGGAAGCAAAAATCGCTGATAAGATATGATTCATCAGAGCATTGTACTGATCATTCAAACCCCAATTGGGAATAGCTGGTAAGCTCGTCGATATACTCAATAATGAGACGATGATCAGGTTAGACGCCAGCGACATATATATTGCTTTTCTTGCTAACCTGAACCCATAAAATTCACTGAGTAAGTCAATAACTAAAAAAGAGAATGGGTAAATGAACGTACCCGGAGTAACAATGATATTGAGATATTCGATATAAACAGGCTTGGCTGCTGCTATATTGCTGAAAGTATAGAAAATTGTCAGTAATAAAGCGAGAAGTGAATAAACAACCCAAGACTTTTCATTTCGTTCTTCAATTTCATAGATTGAGGGAGAATCTGGAAAGCTGGAATATATCTTCCGATAGAGTGATTTTGTTTCGTGACTATCAAAATCATCCGCTATTTCACTCTTTTCTAGCTCCTTTACATTAATCCTCAAAACTTTTCCTGTTGATGAAATCAATACATTTGCTGTATTATCCTGACTGTTAAATCCCAGTAATTTATATTTTTTTCCCATACCCAAACCGTTCTTCCATTATATCCCCAATCACTACCGAATCTTCTGCATTTTCAATATGAAACTCGTTGATATGAAACTTTTTCCGTTTTTGATCGAAACATAACTTAGGGTTATCGCTCTGATAATGACCTCTTCTAACTATTAATAAATCACCAGCATTATATTTACCTAAAAAATCATTCTCAAGTAAAATGGCGACGATATTAGGACCAAAACCAAAATAATAAGTTAGCTCTCTTCCAACAATTAAGGAGCCAATTTTACTTTCAAAGAATTTAGCAGTAACACATTCAGATTGCCTAAACAACGGCACAGCGCTGGGGTTCATATTACCTTCATAAGAAACAATCGCATCAATACGTTCTTTTTCTGCGATATCAATTGTCTCTATTTCACTATACGAAACACCAAAAAAGTTGGATACTTTCTGGATAGTTGAAGAGTGAACACTTTGTACTCTACCATCTAAGATATTGTAGATAGTTGTACGATTAAGCCCGGTCCGATCACAAAGTGATACTCTGCTTTCACCTCTGGAATCAAGTAAATATTGTAAATTTTTTCTCAGGTATTCCATTTTTTGTTTTTTATACATAGCAATGCCTAGGAAAATATTTAACCATCTAATTTATATGAACTTTTAGAATAAACATGTTTTACTAAACTTAGAAAGAGTGAATAACACCCTTGCCATAAAACAAAAAAAATGGTAGCAATTTATTTTTCCACTTAATTATTTAATCATACAACTAAATTGTTTTTTATAGAAAATATTAATTCGATAGGTTATATTTTGATTTACATCATAAATAAACAATCAATAAAAACATGAAATAATATCAAATAGAGGAAATATGACTTATGTTGATATTTTTTAACTTAAATCACCTGAATTTCACCCAAAGTTATTATTCATACTTAAAGGTTAATGAGGAATAACATATAGATACATTGGTTACTATTTACTTAACTACATTTACCATTTGTAAACTATATGAGATAGAAATGAGCTCAACCTATAAAAATAATGAACCCTATCTAAAGGGGTTGATCGCCATGATGGAACATCTGAGCGATCCTTGGGGCATTAAGGATTTGGAGTCCCGACATATTTATATGAATAAAGCCGCTTATCTATACACCAATACACCTAAAAATTTTGACGTAGAAGGTAAACTTGATTGTGAATTTCCTGCTCATTGGTCTGAAGATCAATTCTCCCAAGATCTGAAAGAACATGACCGGAGGACTGAAGAGTCAAAAGACAGAGTTTCCATTATCGAAACACACTATTGGTATGGAAAGAATAATCTTGCTCCTTTTATCAGCGAAAAGTTTCCTGTGTATAACGATGAAAAAGAGTGTATAGGGATTGTTTGGAATGCCAAGCCACTAAGTAGTCTCTCCCCTCTAAAGTATATTAATCGGCAAAAACCCAGTGTCTTGACAACAGAGGCCGAAACAGATCTTTTTACTAAGGGAGAACTGGATATTATCTTTTTGATACTACAAAGGCGTTCAAATAAGGAGATAGCTCAAATTTACGGTGTCAGTCCTAAAACAATAGAAAATAGGATATACAACATTTATCAGAAAGCTAATGTCCACTCACTCCAGCAATTTGAAGAATTTTGCCGGGATTTGCAACTAGACAGCTATATTCCAGAACGCCTAATTGAAAAAGGTGTCCTCTTTCTCTAAAAAATCAAGGAACGATGATAGTGCTCAAAATTGAACACTGTCCATTAAGTCGAATGCCACAACAACAGCGTCTATCTCTGCTGAGCGTAGCTATCGTCCATATGGGCATGTTAACAGCATTAGATCAGTTTATGCTTGGTGCTGTCCTCGGCAACTCCATGGCACTGACAGATGCATTTATTGTTATTTTTATCGGCAGTCTGCTCTTTGGTATTGTTACTTTTGGGCTTGGCTTTGCAGGTATGCGAGAGGGGCTCTCTGGCAGTCTACTGGCACGATGGTGTGGTTTTGGTCGAATAGGTTCGGTATTAATTGGCCTCATTATTGCTGTCAGTCTATTAGGCTGGTTTGGTATCCAAAATGCTATTTTTGCTAAATCTCTTAACTTCGCTTCCGGGAATAAACTCGGATTTGGTTTATCTGCGGCAATATCCGGCACGTTATTAACGACATTAGTCGCTTTTGGTTTTAGGGCATTACGGTTTACTGCCAGAATTGCTGTACCCATGTTTATTCTTCTGGTTGCTTATATCTCCACCAGCGTATTATTAGGTGATTCAGGCCAACGTTGGTATGAAATTTTAAAGCTGCCTCATTCAGATGAAACTCTGTCTATCAGTGCAGGTATTACAATAGTTGTTGGGGGGGCGATTGTTGCCAGTCTGATGACTCCGGATCTGACTCGCTATACTAAATCAGGAAAACATGTTCTTGGGATCACTTTGCTGACAATTATTGCTGGTGAATTTGTCATTAATGGTCTGGCAATTTTAATCGCGAAAGCATTAAATACGGCTGATGTTGTTACCATTATGTCACAAGCCACAGGTGGTGCAGGTTTATTCGTTGTCGTATGCTCAACATTAAGAGTGAATGATCTGAACTTGTACTCTTCATCATTGGGAATTATTAATGCTGTCGAAGGTATCACCGGTAAAAAATTACACTATCCTCCAACAACGATCATAATTGGAATATTGGGAACTTTGTTTTCCATTCTCGGCATTTTAGACCGATTTGTAGATTTTCTTACTGTACTTGGTGTTGTTTTCCCACCAATATTGGGAGTAATGTTAGTTGATTATTATATTTTGCGCTCTTATCGCAAAGTATTAGATGAAAGTAAGCAGAAAGGTAATCTTCCAGACGAAACTCCAACTATCGGCTGGGCAGCAATATTTGCCAGTATTGTCGGTAGTGTTATTGGATTAACTATTGAATGGGGAGTACCGACAATTAATTCATTATTGATGGCAAGTGCAATTTATTGGTTAATTAAATGTACCGTTAAACGCCTCCCATAATGATAACTCTTGATGTATTGCTCCCTGTTTGGGAGCAATAATCGAATCCCTGCCCCTAACGGCTGGCATGCTTTTCGGCATAAGCTTCACCATTAACCCATTGATGGTCTGTTTCCCAAGTAAATAACCATTTACGAGTTGGTCCTGCCATCACATTCAGGTAGTAGCTGTCATACCCAGCAATAGTCGCTACCGGGTGATATCCTCCCGGCACCATAACAACATCTTTGTTATATACCGCCATCGTTTCATCCAGTGAGCGATCATCAGTATAAACACGCTGTAAACAAAAACCTTGTGGTGGATTTAATCGGTGATAATAAGTTTCTTCTAAATAGGTTTCCTGTGGTTCATTATCGGTATCATGTTTATGGCTAGGGTAAGAGCTGGTACAGCCTTCATCAGTATAAACCTCAACCACCAATAAACTATCAGCAGGCTGATGATCTGGCAGTATATTATGGACATAACGACGGTTGTTACCGTTACCACGTTGTTCAGCACCGATATCCTGTGGTGTAATCAATCGGGTGGAATAATTCCCTTTACTTTTTGCCTGACAAACAGCCAGTTCAAGATGAGTGTGAGCGACAATTTCCATTGTTTCATGCGGCTCAACATAAACAGCATAAGGTTTTTTGCGCTCGAATGGATTCATACGATCACCAATCTGCTCGAATCTTTGTTGGGCAGTAACCACAGTCGCTTTTCCTGCAATCAATACTAAACAAGTTTCATTTTCCGAAGCCGCTAATGTTATTGACTCTCCCGCATTCAGTTCATAAACATCAAAATGAACATATCCCCAGTTCGCTATTTCTGGTGTGATATGTTGCGTCCGCTTGTGCTGATCAGGCTTATGATACTTTGATAGCAAATTAGACATGTGCTTACCTCAAGGTCATTTTTAATGTCAGCGTCTTAAATCAAGCCGGCCTCTCTGGCCAAACGTGACAAATTGTTATACCCCAGTGTGGCGTACGTCAGTGGATGAGCAACAGCCGGATCCTGTTCTGCTTCAACAACCAGCCAACCATGATAATCATTGGCTTTTAATACATTAAAAATGTCCGTGTAATTCACACAACCATCACCAGGTACAGTAAAAACGCCACTTAATACTGCATCTAGGAAACTCATTTTGCGATTTTTGACTTCTTTCAGCACATCCAGACGTATGTCTTTGCAATGTATGTGATTGATTCGTTTATTCCAACGTTTTGCTACGGTTAGTGGGTCATCTCCGGTAAAGGTTAAATGACCGGTATCCAGTAATAGTCCCACTGCCTCACCCGTGTTTTTCATCAAATTATCAATGTCCTCTGCACTTTCAATCACTGTGCCCATATGATGGTGATAGGCAATCTGAACACCTTGTGATTGAGTATAATGGGCAAATTTTGTCAACTTTTCTCCATACTCTTGCCAGCATTCTGCCGGGAAAAAAGGCCTTAAATGCACTGGCTTATCCTGTTCACCATGTATGCAATGGGTCACTTCTGCAAAGGCCATCACCTTTGCACCCAGTTCACGTAACAAGGTTAAATGCGGCTGAACGGCCATAATTTCTTCTGCAACACTGCGCGTCAGTAAATTCCCTGAATACCAACCAGACACCAATTGCAAATCATGGGAGGCCAGAATTGGCCCTAATATATGTGAATGACGGGGAAATTTATTACCAAGTTCAAAACCCGCAAATCCTGCCTGACGCCCCTCTGCCAAACAAGTTTCCAACGGGGTTTCTGCGCCCAGAGAAGGCAGATCATCATTGGTCCATGTCAAAGGATTAATGCCAAGTTGAACAACCATGATGGTTCTCCTGTAAGGTGAGAGTAAATTAGTGAGAGCAAGTTATGCGCCAGCTTTTTTCTTCACTACCACGTTGACGCCAATAGCTAATCAGATTGTTATAATTCGTTTTTACTTGCAGGATGAGTGTTTGATCATCAACTTCACCAGCCAGCCATTTTAGGGATGGTTTAGCAAACAGCGTACGCCCAACAGCAAAACCTTTGACAATGGATTTACCCGCCGCAGCGTTAAAACCTGCCTTTAATATCTCTTCGGAAACATCCAAACCAAGGAGCACGACTCCATGACAATAAGGATCTCGCTGAGTAATTAATTCTTCAATTTGATCCCAGGTCGTGGGCTGCATAGGGGGTAATTTCCACCAATCCGGTTTAATGCCGAGATTGTAAAAACGTTGGAGTGCGCGCAAGTAAAGCTCATCAGAATGCGTCATACCCGATGGTAAGATCACTTCCAATAATAATTCATGACCAGATTGGCAACAGGCTGCATAAATTTCCTGAACTGTTCTTTCCTGCTCCAAACGCAAAGAATAAGCATCTTCAGGATGGAAAAATACCAGGCATTTCACGATATGTTCCCTTGGCCAACGGATAAGCTGTGAACCAATATCACCATGCTCTAAGCGCAGTGGACGGGAACCCGGTAATTCAATCGGACGCCCAATCCATAGTCCTTTTCCAGTCGCTGCATTAAGAACATCCTGCCCGAAAGTGCTGTCACACAATATTCCGGTATGACCTTCCAGACTGGCTTCTGCACTCACTTCCTGACTGGCGCGGAATAACAATTTTTTTAATTGTGAAATGCGATCAAGATTGGCATTAACCTTACGGGCCATTTCAACAAACTGGATACGGTGATCAAACGCCATAACACACAACTCTTGCCACTGTTTATGACGACCACCAAGTTTATGACGGCCACTAATACGATGGAGATGGTTTAGATGAATGTCTAAATCAGGGCGATGAACTTCCGCAGAACGTACAAGGTAATTATCCAACTCAGTTTTATCTGGCATCGCTGGCGCGCAACCATGACGGGAAACCACTAATGCACCACAGGTATTCGCATATGTACAGCTCTGCGCCCAACTTTCATTATTAAGGTATCCCCGTAGCAAGCCAGACATAAAGGCATCACCAGCCCCCAAGACGTTTAGTACGTCTACTTTAATTCCCTGCACTGTGATTCCTTCATCAAGGATATCAGGAATATTTTCGGTAAACACGGAACAGCCTAATGACCCACGTTTGCAGACTAGTGTTGCTTTACTTAGCTCCCTGACACAACGCAAGGCGTCAATGGTATTTTTAGAGCCGCCTGCAATATGAAATTCCTCTTCAGTTCCTACAATCAGATCAAATTGAGAAAGCACTTTCTGTAATTGTACTGTGACCTGCGCTGAAGCGATATAACGGGTTTCTCCGTCTCCAAGTGATGTCAGCCCCCATAATACGGGGCGGTAATCGATATCAAGTACCGTTTTTACCCCATTGCGACGGGCATATTGTAATGCTGTCAACACCGCATCCTGGGTTTGCGGATGGGAAAGATGTGTTCCCGTAATTGCCAGACAACGGGCGGACGCAATATAGTCTTCGCTGAAATCATCGCGGGTAATAGCCATGTCAGCACAATTATCACGGTAGAAAATCAGTGGGAAAGTTTCATTATCTTTAATACCGAGTAACACTAAAGCCGTGAGCCTCTCTTTATCTGCGACCAAATGGCTGGTATCACACCCCACTCTCTCCAGTTCTTCACGTAAGAAACGCCCCATATGTTCATCACCAACTCTGGCCAACATGGATGATTTCAATCCCTGAAGCGCAGTGCCGTAGGCTACATTCCCGGAAGAACCACCAAGGTATTTAGAGAAACTGCTCATGTCTTCCAGACGGGCGCCTATTTGCTGGCCATATAGATCAACGGCAATACGCCCCATACAGATAACATCAAACTTTTTATGTTGCTCCATCACTCTGCCTCTTAACAAGTACGCGTTTTGAAAACCAATTTTGCTAACTGCGAGATTTAATTAATTTCAGAAACGTTAACCCAACGTTTTTGGTCATGAGAGCGTACAATCGCATCTAAAATACGGGAGACTTTCCAACCTTCAGTAAAATCAGGCCAAATAGCCTGATCCTGAGCGATACCATCAATCAAATCCCTGACTTCCACCGTCTTCTGGTCATTGAAACCAATGCCATGGCCGGCACCATTACAGAAAGGAGCGTAATCCGGATGTTCCGGCCCAACCAGAATAGTTTTGAACCCCTGACGATTTGCCGGTTCATCATGTCGATATAGTTTCAATTCAGCCATTCGTTCCTGAGTAAAGCTCAGCGTACCTTTAGTACCTGTCACGATATAGCTCAGCCCCATTTTGCGGCCACAAGCAATACGGGAAGTTTCAATCACCCCCATTGCTCCTGTATCGAAACGTACCAACGCATGTGCTTGATCTTCGTTTTCAACGGGAACTAACACTGGAGAACCGGATTTTTCAGGGCGTGCTTTTACTACTGTTTCTATATCACCGCAGACAGTCATTATGTCCCCCACCAGATACTGCGCCATATTGATAATATGAGAGGCAAGATCACCAAGTGCTCCCAAACCTGCTTTATCTTTAAAGCAGTGCCAATGAATCGGACTCAGAGGATCTGCCATATAATCTTCATTATGTGTGCCGTAAAAGTGCACGACCTCACCGATTTCACCCTTCGAGATAATTTCTTTTGCTAACTGTGCTGTAGGGTTTTTCATATAGTTAAAACCTACCAGCGTCTTCACTCCCGCATCTGTCGCTGCTGCCATCATTTCTTTGGCATCCTGGGAGTTCAAAGCCAGTGGTTTTTCACAATAGATATGTTTGCCATGTTTGATAGCTTCTAATACCATTTCTTTATGCAAGAAATTAGGTGTACATATATCAACCACATCAATGTTTGGATCAGCAACCAGTTCCCGCCAATCTCCGGTTGAACGCAGAAAACCAAGTTCTTTTGCGTGAGCCTGAGCAAGTTCAGGGGTTATTCCTGCAATCATTTCACGTATCAGTTTCACTTTTAGTGGAAATACTGTAGGCGCTTGTGCATAAGCGATAGCATGGGAACGTCCAATATAACCCGCGCCAATTAACCCAATCCGAATCTCTTTCATGTTATTTATTCTCCGATTCCATCATTCAGGTTTTTTTATGTCTTTTTTGTCTGGGTCTGGTTTTTTCTATGCACTTTTCCTGTGAATAGGGCGTTTAAACCATGCCTTATTGATTTGATAAAAGACGTAACCCAAGATCCCGGCAGCAAACACATAGTAGAGTATCAGCACATATAGCGGCACGTTCTGTGCCAGAAAAACATACATTGATATTGCCGCCAAAGTAATCAACCATCCTATTGGTTTCACCATAGACCACGGCGTAATATCCACTTGTTTTGTATATACTTCCTGATAAGTTTCAGCAGGGAAGAAATAACCAATCGTCAGCATGAAAATAACATTCAGTACAAACAGGATACCGACCAAATGGAAGAAATGGATATTGATGTGCAGGATAAAGTTACAGACGATATAAGCCGACATGCCAAATAACAGACCCAGTTTTGCGGCAATCGGAGGAACACGTTTTGTCATTAACCCGACAAGCACAACACTGAGAATCGGAGCGTTGAAAATCCCCTGTAATTGCTGGATCAAGTAAAACAAACCATCCGGTGCATTAGCAACAAGTGGCGCAATAATCATGGTTAGCAATGCCAGCCCAATGCCCAGATATTTACCCACTGCGACCGTCTGTGCTTCGCTGGCATTAGGATTAATTCGTTGTTTGTAAATATTGACAATAAACAGAGTAACGGAAGAGTTCAGCCCCCCACTGAATGTTGAGAATACAGCTCCGACAACAACCGCGGCAAAAAAGCCAACCAGTATTTTAGGCAAAACTAATTGCACTAATGCAGGGTAGGCATTATCCGGGTTATCTATTTGCCCATTGAAGATATGAAATGCGATAACGCCGGGTAAGATAATGATAGACGGGATAATAAGCTTCAACACAGCACATAACATCACCCCTTTTTGCCCTTCTGCCAGATTCTTTGCACCCAGAGATTTTTGTACGATTGATTGGTTAGTACACCAGAAAAACATGTTAGAAATGATCAATCCTGTGAACAAAGTTGAGAATGGGACAAGTGAATCTTCGCTGCCAATGGAGTTAAATTTATCAGGATGTGCCTGATAAACGTCGGCCAGGCCTTTCCATGCACTGCCATCGCCTACGTACAATAAAGCGAAAATAGTAACAAGCCCGCCACCGACAATTAATCCGATGCCATTAAGGGTATCGGCAACTGCAATGGCTTTAATTCCGCCAAAAATAGCGTAAATAGCACCAAGCCCGCCAACACCCCAGACCATAATCCATAATGCAGTGGTTTTATCGATCTGAAATATCTGGGAAACCTGAAATAAACTTTCCAGTGCAATAGCTCCGGTATATAAAACAATAGGCAGTAACGAAATGACGTACATTGCCAGAAATAAAATTGAGGTAATCAGCAATGTGTTTTTATCAAATCGCCGCTCCAGATATTCAGGAATTGTTGAGATACCCAATTTTAAATATTTTGGCAAAAAATAAATGGCAAACAGCACAATAGTTAACGCAGCTATAACTTCCCATGCCATAACAATAAACCCTGTTCTGAATGCCAATCCATTCAAACCAATCAGATGTTCGGTGGATAGGTTCATTAATAACATGGAACTGCCGATATAAACGCCGGTCATAGAGCGTCCACCTAGAAAATACCCTTCAGTGGAATCAATTAAATGTTTGTTCCTTGTTTTATAATAAGCAATCCCAGCAACCAGCAGGGTAAAACCAACAAAAGAAAGAAAAGCGGACATATATTCCTCCCCCTGATTTGCTGCCAAAAGGCAACAATAGGCCGACAAGAAAACGGTTTTCTTGAAAAAATAATCTTTCTTATTTTTATGAAATTCTGTTGCTTATAATTTAATTTCCTTACCAGTCAGTAAGGATTCAAGTGCTTTATCAGCAAGGTACAATGCTTGTGCACCATCAAACCCCGTGGTTTCTGGAGTGGCCCTGCCTGCCATAACATCAACAAAATGGCTCCATTCCGCGATATACGCCTCATGGTAACGTTGCAGGAAAAAATGTTCAGGTTTGGCAGAAAGGCATCCATTTTCTCCCCAAAATTCCACGCTGTTTTCCTTAATGTTACCTGCCGTCAGCAAGCCTTTTTCACCATGTAATTCAAGGCGTTGGTCATAACCATACCCTGAACGACGGCTGTTGGAGATGGTTACCATCGCTCCTGAAGGAAACTTCATAACAATAAACGCAGTATCAATATCACCAGCCAGACCAATGGCCGGGTCGACCAAATTACTGCCTTGTGCATAAATAGCACAGGGTTCTTCACCGATAATAAAACGAGCCATGTCAAAATCATGAATGGTCATGTCCCTGAACATACCACCAGAAACCCGGATATATTCAGCAAGCGGAGGAGAAGGATCACGGGATGTGATAAGCAGAGATTCTACTTTACCAATTTTGCCGGAATGGAATAAATTTTTCATCCGACGAAACTGGGGATCATATCGACGGTTGAAACCAACAAACAGAGGAGCCTGAAACTGCTTGACTATAGCAAGGCACTGTCGAACCCGCTCAAGGTCAAGGTGAACCGGCTTTTCGCAGAAAATCATTTTATTGTGCCGAGCCGCCAGTTCGATCAAATCAGCATGTGTATCTGTTGCTGATGCAATAAGAACACCGTGCACATTGGGATCAGCCATCGCTTCTTCAGTCGATTGTATTTTAGACTGATATTTCTGTGCCAGTATCTCAGCATTTGTCTGATAAGGGTCAATCACGGAATAAAGGCGAGTTTCTCTATGATTGGCAATATTAGCCGCGTGAACCTGCCCAATCCTACCTGCGCCAAATAATGCAATATTGAACATAAATGCTCCTTGATACCTCTGTATCTGCTTTTTGGGTGGATAAAAATATATCAATTAAAATATTTATTTCAATTTTGGTTTATTTGAAAATTTTATTTTTTAGAAGTGGTTAGCATTTTGTGATGAAAAAGCTGCAATTAGTGTTATATCTGTCACGAAAAAAGTGTTATTTCATTGGATGACTAATATAAATTCACTTTAAAATCATAGAATAATATAAAAAAATCATTCCACTAAGGCATGGCTAAAAGAATACAATGTGTTCAATAAACCGTGATCAACCAACTATGACAATGACGTGGTTGGATATGAAATAAAATTTCCATATCCAACATAGAATGGTTCGTTTTACCACCAGACAGGCAGTATCAAACCATATTGCAGGGACTACATCGCAAGAAAATTAATATTGACGAGTATATTTCTCCACATATTGCCTGATGTTTTCAGCCGCCGTTGTAACGGCAAGGTTGTCTGCAACCTGTGCTGTTCCTGTTCTCCACCATGCTTCATAATCATGGGTCATGGTTTTTGGCAGCACTTTAATATCGATTAAAGTTGCGCGGGGTTGTGTTCTGGCATCCTGCAAAGCAGCAATCAGTTGCTGTTCGTTATGTACCCGGTAACTTTTGCAGCCATAACTTTCTGCGTTCTTGGCAAAATCTACCTGTACAAGTACGCCATCTAACTGACCACTTTGTTGATTACGATAGCGATTTTCTGTCGCAAAACTCCCCATACCCTGACTCATCTGCAAGTTATTAATACAACCAAAACCGGCATTATCGAACAATAACACGGTAATCTTGATGTTTTCCTGAATCGCTGTTTGTAATTCACTGTGTAACATCATATAAGATCCATCCCCAACCATTGCATAAACAGGTTGGTTCGGACAGGCAAGTTTTGCCCCTAGTGCTGCTGCTATTTCATACCCCATACAGGAATAACCGTATTCAAGGTGATAAGTATCAGGCTCTTTAGGCTGCCACAATCGCTGTAAATCTCCCGGCAAGGAACCCGCTGCTCCAACAATAATGGCATTAGGTTCCAGATGATGATCCATCAGGCCTAGTACCCGTGTCTGAGTCAGATTAGTCTGCAATGTTTCACTGTATTCATTTAATTTATCATCCAACTGACCCGCAATTTCCGGTTTGTCCCCGACCTGATACTGTATGGAAAACAACCGTGACAGTTCTTGTTGCCAGGTTGCTTTTGCCTGCATAATTTCCTGCTGCCAGTCAGAACGCCATGCCGTTTTTACCAATGCCTGAATGATCGCATTCAGCCCTTCTCTGGCATCAGCAATAACTGCGACGGCATCCAGCTTGCTGGCATCAAATTCTGCTACATTTATTGTAAGAAATTCAACTTGCGGATTTTGGAACAAAGACTTTGATGCAGTAGTAAAGTCAGTAAAACGTGTACCAACACCTATAATTAGATCAGCGTCTTTAGCCAGCAAATTTGCTGCCAGACAACCCGTTGTACCGATCCCACCACAATTCAAGGGATGTGTTGCGACAATAGCACTTTTACCTGCCTGTGTTTCAGCAAATGGAATATTGAAAGTTTCAACGAACTGACGGAAAGCCGCATGAGCATCAGAATAACGGACTCCGCCCCCGCAAATCAGCAACGGTCTTTTCTTACGCTGGATAAGCTCTACGGCATCCTGAATACGGGGCAAAGTAGCAGGTCGGCGTTCAAGACGATGTACTCGTTTCTGGAAGAAGTAATCAGGGTAATTCCATACTTCCCCCTGCACATCCTGCGGTAAGCAGATGGTCACTGCACCTGTATCTGCCGGATCAGTTAATACTCGCATAGCGTGGATCATTGCACTCATCAATTGTTCAGGTCTGGAAATGCGATCCCAATAGCGCGAAACAGGGCGAAAACAATCGTTAGTGCTGATGGTGCCGTCACCATACTGTTCAACCTGCTGTAAAACCGGATCAGGCTGACGACATGCAAAAGTATCTCCCGGTAATAATAGTAACGGGATACGGTTCGCAGTTGCTGTAGCGGCGGCTGTAACCATATTGGCCGCCCCCGGCCCAACAGAAGAGGTTACAGCAAAAATCTGTCGGCGTTTTTTCTGCTTGGCAAAACCGGTAGCAATATGTGCCATACCCTGTTCATTACACCCCTGATAAACGCTGAGATGCCCCGGTTCTTGCTCTAACGCCTGCCCTAATCCCACGACATTACCATGACCAAATATGGTGAAGACGCCACAAATAAAGGGAAATTCTTCACCGTCAACATTGATATATTGCTGATTGAGAAATTTGACCAGAGCCTGAGCCATTGTCATCTTTTGTGTATTCGTTGATTGCGCATGCGTTATTGATGCATTCATGATATTACTCCATCGTTGGCATGATAAAGCTACTGTCATGGTGTTCCAGACGCACACTGGCTGGCCAGCGACTGGTTACTGTTTTCATCCGGGTATAGAAACGCACACCATCATTACCATGCACATTCAGTGGGCCGAAAATGGAGCGTTTCCAGCCTCCGAAACTATGAAATGCCATTGGCACAGGAATAGGTATATTGATGCCAACCATGCCAGCCTGTACATCTTCACTGAACTGACGGGCAGTTTCCCCATCACGGGTAAAGATAGCAGCACCATTACCGTATTCATGCTGATTAATCAATCTCAGAGCTGCTGCATAATCCTGTATGCGAACAATGGACAACACTGGCCCGAATATCTCTTCCTGATAGATTTTCATCTCTGGCGTGACATAATCAAATAAGGTAGGCCCGACGAAATAGCCGTTTTCATAATCAGGAACCTGATATCCACGCCCGTCCACCAGCAATTTCGCTCCCTGAGCTACGCCACTGTCAATGTAATGACAAATTTTAGCCTTGTGTTGCTCAGAGATGACTGGTCCCATGTCATTTTCCCTGCCTTCGGTGACCCCTGCACCGATAGCCATTTTGTCAATTTGATTCTGAAGTCTTGCTACCAGCTCATCTGCAATTTCATCCCCAATCGCCAGAACAACAGACAATGCCATACAACGCTCTCCTGCTGCGCCAAAGGCTGCCCCGATAATGGCGTTCGCAGCCATATCCATATCGGCATCCGGCATAAGGATGCAATGGTTTTTCGCGCCCCCTAATGCCTGACAACGCTTGCCATGTGCGGATGCCGTGGTATAAACATATTCTGCAATCGGTGTAGAACCAACAAAACTCACCGCCTCAATATGAGGATCAGTCAGCAATACATCAACGGCTTCCTTATCTCCTTGTACAACATTAAATACCCCATCCGGCAAACCCGCCTGCTGCAATAATTTAGCCAGTTCGATTGAGAGAGAAGGATCTTTTTCAGAAGGTTTCAGAACGAAGGTATTTCCCGTCGCTAATGCAATCGGGAACATCCACATCGAAACCATTGCCGGAAAATTGAATGGAGTAATTCCTGCACAAACGCCCAGTGGTTGCATCAGGGAATGACTATCAACGCCTGTACCCACATTGGCAGAATGTTCTCCTTTCTGTAAGTGGGGAATACCACAGGCAAATTCGACAACCTCAAGGCCACGAGTCAATTCCCCCACTGCATCAGAATAGATTTTTCCATGTTCTTCGGAAATCAGACAAGCCAGCCGCTCCTGATTTTCTTCAAGTAATGATTTAAATTTGAACATGATCCTGGCTCTTTTCAATGGAGGGGTTTTAGACCACTCCTTAAAGGCCTGGTGAGCAGATCCAATAGCTGATTGAGTCTCTTGAACTGTGCTCATGGCAACTTGACGAATTGACTGTCCTGTCGCCGGGTTAAACACAAATGAAATACGATCACTTTGACTACCAATGAGTTGCCCGCCAATAAAATTTTTAATCTGTTCCATTCTGAGCCTCTCTCAATACAATTATAAGGTTAACCATTTAAGATGAGCTGAATCATTATGAATTGAATCACGATGCTACAGATATATGAAATATATATTTCATTTTCAATCAGAATTGGAATACCCTTTTATTAATGTGATCAACACGCTATTTTTGTGCAATTACATTCATTAGACAATGGCAACTTGCGAACATCTTCGCCTGCATTTAACAGACTTGCCTAACGATGAATGAATTATCTATTTCATTACAATTTATTAGGGAGACATTATGTCTGCTGCGTCGAATCTGCATGAACTGCAAGAACAAGTTCGCTCACGTTATGATGAGTTAAGTAAACGGTTACAGCAAGTTGCAAGGTACGTTTTAGATAATACCAATAGCGTAGCTTTTGATACTGTTGCAGTTATCGCAAAAGAGGCCAAAGTTCCACCTTCTACGCTTATTCGCTTTGCCAATGCTTTTGATTTCAGCGGGTTCAATGAAATGAAACAATTATTTCGTATAAATCTGGTAGAAGAAACAGCCAGTTATACAGATAGGGCCCGCCTGTTCAAGGCGTTGGATGGCAATAAGCAGAAACCGGAAGATCCACAACATATTTTACAGGAATTTGCCCACTCTAATGCACAAGCCATTCAGCAACTTGCCGCCCGCACTCCTGTGGAGGATTTAAATAAAGCAGTAGATTTATTGGCGAATGCTCACAATATTTACATTATCGGGCTACGCCGATCTTTTAGCGTCGCGTCATACTTTACTTATGCTCTGAGTCATTTGGAGTGCCGTCCCTTGTTGGTGGATGGTTTGGGTGGAATGTTTCGCGAACAGATGAACATGATTGGCGCTGATGATGTTGTGGTATCCATCAGTTTTACACCATATGCCGAAGAAACGGTAATGGTCAGTGAAAGAGCTGCACAGGCTGGAGCAAAGCAGATTGTGATTACTGACAGCCAGATCAGCCCACTGGCAAGTTTCAGTGACATTTGCTTTGTGGTGAAGGAGGCAAAAGTTGATGCATTCCGTTCTCAATCAGCCACGCTATGTCTGATCCAATCATTAGCTGTTGCTTTAGCTTACAGAAAAGAAAATGCAGGATAAGTGATTTCTTTCAAGTTGCCGCTTATTGGTGGCAACTTGAAAGACGAAAGGTATAGGGTACTATTATTATTTTGTATTCATTTAACTAGTTTTCAGCTACTTCCAAATTGAATGCTATATGAATATATTGATATAGGTTAGCATTCTTCGCATTCAGAAATAAATACACTCTGTGATAATAATAACTGATTTTAATAATAACCCTATTATTCATTCTCTGATCAGGAGCACTCCATGCCAGCAGCTATTTGGGTTCTAGCTTTAGCAACATTTGGGATCGCCACGACTGAATTTATTATCGCTGGTTTGCTTCCGGAAATTGCCATTGACTTTAGTATATCAATACCCACAGCAGGATATATGGTCACCAGTTATGCACTCGGTGTATTTATTGGGGCGCCTGTTTTAATTATTCTGGGTGGGCATATAGAGAGAAAAAAGATGCTCGCTATGTTAATGGTATTATTCATTATAGGAAACACACTGACGACTTTATCCCCAACATTTTACCTGGCTATTATTGGTCGTATCGTTGCTTCACTGACTCACGGTGCTTTTATGGGAATAGGAGCGATTATTGCGGCAGAACTGGTGCCAAAAGATAAAAAGACAATCGCTATCGCATTTATGTTCAGTGGCATGACGCTCGCTAATTTGGTTGGGATACCTCTTGGTACATGGATAGGAAAAGCCATTTCCTGGCGGGTCACGTTTGCCATCATTACTATTATCGGCATTATCGCATTACTTGGTATCTTAAAATTACTGCCTAAATTCAATCAACAAGCCCCTGCCAGTATCAAAAAGGAGTTGTTAGCTTTTACCAATATTCACGTTCTGCTGGCTATGGGAATTACTGTTTTGGGACCTGCTGCTTTTTTTACTTCTATTACTTATATTGCACCATTAATGACCAATGTTGCAGGATTACCTGAAAGTGCAATCACATGGATCCTTGTAGTATTAGGACTGGGATTCTTTTTTGGTAATATTGTTGGTGGAAAACTGGCAGATAAAGCCATGATGCCATTGCTATATTGGACTCTAGGGTTACAAGCTTTAGTTTTGTTTATGTTCTGGCTCTCCGGTGACAATCCATTTATTGCCTGTTTGAGTATATTCCTTATGGCTGCATTTGGTTTTGCCACAGTATCACCCATTCAGCGTCTGGTGATGGATAAAGCCCAGGAAGCCGGTGCACCTAATCTCGTTTCTTCTGTCAATATTGGATTTTTCAATTTGGGTAATGCCGTAGGAGCATGGTTAGGTGGGATCATTATCGCAGCAAACTATAGTTATTCTACTCTCAATCTGACTGGTGGCTTACTGGCTTCTATGGCATTGTTACTGGCCGTCATTTCAGGTTTCTTCGCCCACAAGAAAACGTATACAAAAATATTGAGAAAATAATTTCACAATATGTGATAAAAAATGTTTAAACTAAAATAAATATCATCAATAAAAAACTTGAAATATCTCTCGTGTACTATTTTTGCTCTAGCATATTTAACTCCAATATTGAATATGAGTTATTCCATAATAGTATAGAAAAGCTTTAGCATAAATATATTTTATGAACCATAAATAAAATCAATAAGTTCTGACAATAGGTTCAATTTCCTAAAAAACAAAGAAACCACCGCAATAAACTGTGCAGAAAATCACGGCCAGTTTATTCCGGTGCTCTTTCTCTTATCATTAAAATATCAATTAATTAATATATTAATACACATCTATCTTTACTGTTCTTCATTTTCATCTATATCGTCCTGAGAACGATTTCCGATAGAAATAAGCTCATCCAATAACCCTAAAAGTTGAGCTAATTTTTCTGGAGAGAAAGCCGCTTCAATTGCCTCATAACCTTCATCAACTTTTCCTTTTGCTTCTTCATACAGCTCTTGGCCCGCCGGAGTCAAAGAAACATATAATTTTCGTTGATCATTCATAGGCTTTAAACGAAAGATCAGACCATCACGTTCCATGCGAGTCAGAATACCCGTCAGGCTAGGACGTAAGATACAGGTAAGATTGGCCAAATCATGAAAATCAATCGAACGACTACTTGCAAGTACGCGAATAATACGCCATTGCTGCTCAGTTAAATTATAACTCTTCAATATCGGACGGAAAAAACTCATCGCGGTTTCCCGAGCTTGAAGCAATGCTATTGTCAAGGATTCATGCATAATTAAAGGTGACTCTTGAAGTTAACTACGGGTAATTCTCTATAAGTTGAACGCGCACGCTACCGATTATAGACAACATTAACAGCAAAAAGACTAACATGCTCATAACTATCCACAAAGGGAAAAGAATTCAATATTAACAAATAAATAAAATTATTTTTCCATAGAAAGTTAACAAAAAGTTAAATGAAATACCAAATGACCTTGATAGATAATATAACGGTTTGATCTTTATGTGTTAAAAATAATCAGCGGCAGAATGTTGTTACACAGATCACAATTAAAATTAACAATTGACTTAACATATTGAACGTTATCAGCACTTGGTTTATTAATATATTAATAATTGTTCTTGCGATACGTATCTCCGTCGCTCAGCTTTCAAGGAGTTGTTAATGAAAGGCACCGTTTTTGCCGTCGCTCTCAACCACAATAGTCAGCTTGATTTTTGGCGCAAGGCATTTCACAAAGCACCTTATAACACACCACCTCAAACTCCAATTTGGTTTATCAAACCTCACAACACGATTATCGCTTCCGGTGATATCATTCCTCACCCTATTGGAGAAACGGTACAAAGTGGCGCAACGCTGGCACTGTTTATCGGTACAGATAAAGCTGGCAAGCCCGCACGCAAAGTTTCCGTTAAAGACGCAGGGCAATACATTGTCGGTTATGCATTGGCAAATGAAGTCAGCTTGCCAGAGACGTCATTTTATCGCCCCGCCATAAAAGCAAAATGCCGGGATGGCTTTTGCCCAATCGGCCTGATGATCAGTACAAGAAACGTGGATTCACTAGAGATCACAACTGAAATCAACGGTCAGGAAGTTGACCGTTGGTCAACAAAAGATCTGGTACGCTCGTCGTCAGAACTTTTGTCCGCATTAAGTGATTTTGCCACCTTAGAAGAAGGTGATGTCATTCTGCTGGGAACTCCACATCAGCGTATTACGCTCCATCCCAATGATACCGTCACTATCAACGCCGATGGCTTCCCAACTTTACAAAACACCGTTGTATTGGCTGGAGGTCAAGCATGAGACACGCCAGAGTTCATTATCAAGGCCAGATTCTTCATGTCACTGTTGATGAACAGAAAAATGTGTTGCTCCCCGATGGTAGCAAAGTCAACGAACTTGATGTTTTTTGGCTTCCCCCCGCCAATGGAACACTATTCGCATTGGGTCTAAATTACGCCGATCATGCAACCGAACTGGAATTTAAACCGCCGGAAGAGCCTCTGGTGTTTATCAAGGCAGCCAATAGCTTCACAGGCCATCGTCAGGTTTCTGTCCGTCCTGACAATGTGGAATATATGCATTATGAGGCAGAATTAGTTGTCGTGATGGGCAAACCTGCTCATAAAGTTTCCAGAGCAGATGCGATGAATTACGTTGCAGGCTATACCCTCTGTAACGATTACGCTATCCGGGATTACCTGGAAAATTATTATCGCCCTAATCTGCGCGTAAAAAGCCGCGATACATTAACGCCAATCGGCCCGTGGATTGTTGATAAAAATGAAATCGCTGATCCTCATAATCTAACCTTAAGCACTTGGGTCAATGGTGAACTACGCCAACGTGGTACAACCGCAGATTTGATCTTCGATATTCCCTTCCTGATCGCTTACTTAAGTGACTTTATGACGTTGCAGCCGGGGGACATGATTGCTACAGGCACCCCTAAAGGGCTATCCGATGTCGTTCCCGGTGATGAAGTCATTGTGGAAATCGAAGGCATCGGACGTTTGGTAAATCATATTGTCAGCCAGCAAGAATATGAGGAAAGTTTGTCATGACCATCATTAACCACTGGATTAACGGCAAGAACGTTAACAGTAAAACTTATTTTGAAACGACAAATCCTGCAACCGGAGATGTGTTGGCAGAAGTTGCTTCAGGAGGAAAAGAAGAAATTAATCAGGCAGTTGCCGCCGCCAAAGAAGCCTTTCCCAAATGGGCCAATACTCCAATGAAAGAACGCGCACGCCTGATGCGCCGTTTAGGTGAGTTAATTGACCAGAATGTTCCTGATATTGCCGCAATGGAAACCAAGGATACCGGTCTGCCAATCCACCAGACACAAAATGTACTTATTCCACGCGCTTCCCACAATTTCGATTTCTTTGCTGAAATCTGTCAGCAGATGAACGGGCGAACTTATCCCGTTGATGACAAGATGCTCAATTATACACTGCTCCAACCTGTGGGCGTTTGTGCACTGATTTCCCCATGGAATGTACCTTTTATGACCGCTACATGGAAAGTCGCTCCTTGTCTGGCACTGGGAAACACTGCTGTTTTGAAAATGTCCGAACTTTCGCCACTCACAGCCGACCGATTAGGCGAGCTGGCGCTGGAAGCGGGTATTCCAGCAGGGGTGCTGAACGTGGTGCAGGGCTACGGCAATACGGCAGGGGATGCTCTGGTAAAACATCAGGATGTTCGTGCCGTCTCTTTTACTGGCGGAACAGCAACTGGTCGTCTGATTATGCAGAATGCAGGGCTGAAAAAATATTCGATGGAGCTGGGCGGAAAATCTCCAGTGCTAATCTTTGAAGATGCCGATATTGAACGTGCATTAGATGCGGCTCTATTCACTATTTTTTCGCTTAATGGTGAACGTTGCACAGCAGGTTCCCGTATTTTTATTCAGGAAAGTATCTATCCTGAATTTGTTAAACGCTTTGCTGAACGTGCCAATCGACTGCGCATCGGCGATCCACAGGATCTGAATACACAAGTCGGCAGCCTGATTAGTCAACAACATTGGGAAAAGGTTTCCGGTTATATCCGCCTTGGCATTGAAGAAGGGGCAACCTTACTGGCAGGAGGCCCGGATAAACCCACCGATCTGCCTGATCACCTGAAAGATGGTCATTTCCTGCGTCCGACCGTATTGGCAGATGTAGATAACCGTATGCGTGTAGCGCAAGAAGAGATCTTCGGCCCTGTTGCTTGTCTGCTGCCATTCAAGAGTGAAGAAGATGGGCTGCGTATGGCCAATGACGTGGAATACGGTTTGGCATCTTATATCTGGACACAGGATGTAAGCAAAGTCCTGCGATTGGCCCATGGTATTGAAGCTGGCATGGTATTCGTCAATTCTCAGAACATACGCGATCTGCGCCAGCCATTTGGTGGCGTGAAAGCCTCAGGTATAGGACGTGAAGGTGGCGAATACAGTTTTGAAGTTTTTGCTGAAGTGAAAAATGTTTGTATTTCAATGGGAAATCATTCGATTCCTCGCTGGGGGCTTTGATTCAGGATTGGAAGCTTTAACCCGGACTGAGGTTTTTAACACGGGAAAAGTGTAATCAATTCCAGCGTTAACCACGTTTCACCATCCTGATATTAAGTGAGGATTTATGGGCAAGTTAGCGTTAGCAGCAAAAATTACACATGTACCTTCTATGTACTTGTCCGAATTGCCGGGCAAACATCACGGTTGCAGACAGAGTGCAATTGACGGACATAAAGAAATCAGCCGACGTTGCCGAGAATTGGGTGTTGATACCATCATTGTGTTCGATACCCATTGGCTGGTAAACAGTGCCTATCATATTAACTGCGCAGAACATTTCTCCGGTATTTATACCAGTAACGAATTGCCCCACTTTATTCGCGACATGAGTTACGAGTATGACGGTAACCCCGAACTGGGTCGAATTATTGCAGAAGAAGCCCGTAAGATGGGCGTTCGTGCGCAATCACATGAAATCCCAAGTCTGAAACTGGAATATGGCACATTGGTTCCAATGCGCTATATGAATAGTGACCGCCATTTCAAAGTGATTTCGATTTCTGCCTTTTGTACTGTTCATGCCTTTGAAGACAGCCGTAAATTAGGAGCGGCTATTTTACGAGCGATTGAAAAATATGATGGTACAGTCGCAGTTCTGGCAAGTGGCTCACTGTCTCACAGTTTCATCGATGATCAACGTGCTGAAGAAGGAATGAACAGTTATACCCGTGAGTTTGATGAGCAAATGGATCGCCGGGTCGTGGAACTCTGGAAGAAAGGCAAGTTCAAGGAATTCTGCAAAATGCTGCCTGAATATGCCCACTATTGCCGTGGAGAAGGCAATATGCACGATACTGTCATGTTACTTGGGTTGCTTGGTTGGGATAAATACGATGGTAAGGTCGAGTTTCTTACCGAATTATTTGCCAGCTCAGGGACAGGACAAGTGAATGCCGTTTTTCCGTTACCCGATTTTGTTCATCGGACAACTACCGTCTGACAGGAATTAACCATGCCACATTTTTACGCTGAATGTACTGAAAATATTCGCAAAGAAGCCAACTTGCCGGAACTGTTTTCCAAAGTAAATCAGTTGCTTGCAGACTCAGGCATTTTCCCTCTGGGGGGTATCCGCAGTCGGGCAATTTGGCTGGATACATGGCAAATGGCGGATGGCAAACAAGATTATGCTTTTGTTCATATGACACTAAAAATTGGTGCAGGGCGCAGCCTTGAAGATCGCCAGAAAGTCGGGGAGAAGCTTTTTTCGCTCATCAAAACCCATTTTGCTGATTTAATGGCACAGCGTTATCTTGGTCTCTCTTTCACGATAGAAGAACTTGATCCGATACTGAATTATAAATCCAATAACGTTCATAAGCTGTTTAAGGCAAACGATCAGACATGATGAACAGCATGACTTAAGATTAATTAATTCAGAAAATCCAGTTCACCTTTTTGTTAAACGGAGAGAAAACCATGCCAAACTATTTCGATACTTTAATACCTAATACCTTATTATTGCGTCAACAAGCTTATATTAATGGGCGGTGGGTTGATGCGGATAATCAAGCAACCTTTGCGGTGACCAACCCTGCCAATGGTGACATCATCGCCAATGTCAGTGATATGGGAGCAGCAGAGACCCATCGCGCTATTGAAGCGGCTCAAAACGCGCTTCCTGCATGGCGTGCTTTAACAGCTAAACAGCGTAGTCAGATACTCAAGCAGTGGTTCAATCTGATTATGGATAACCAGAAAACGCTGGCCGAATTGTTGAGTATGGAGCAAGGAAAAACTCATGCTGAAGCGATGGGAGAAATCGCTTATGGTGCCAGTTTTATCGAATGGTTTGCAGAAGAAGGTAAGCGGGTTTATGGGGAGACTATCCCCTCCCCGATGCCAGGACGTCGTCTTTCTACCATCAAGCAACCTATCGGAGTCGTTGCGGCTATTACACCGTGGAATTTCCCCAATGCCATGATCACCCGTAAAGTCGGCCCGGCACTGGCAGCAGGTTGTACTATTGTACTGAAACCTGCCGCAGAGACTCCGCTTTCTGCACTGGCACTGGCTGCACTGGCAGAGCAAGCGGGTGTTCCGGCTGGTGTTTTTAACATTGTCACAGGGATGGATGCCAAAGCCATTGGCGAAGTTCTAACCTCTAGTCCTATCGTACGCAAACTCTCTTTCACTGGTTCAACGCGTGTAGGTAAGTTACTGATGGCACAAAGTGCCGATACGGTGAAAAAACTCTCCCTTGAATTAGGTGGCAATGCACCTTTCATTGTCTTTGATGATGCCGATTTGGATGCTGCGGTAGAAGGTGCCATGACGACAAAATTCCGTAATAGCGGGCAGACCTGTATCTGTGCCAACCGGATTTTAGTGCAGGAAAGTATTTATGAGGCATTTGCTGAGCGTCTGACTCAGGCAGTTAAACGACTACGGATCGGACCGGCTAATGACAGCACATCACAGCAAGGGCCTCTGATTAATCAGGCAGCGGTCGATAAAGTACAAGCTCATGTTAATGATGCTGTTTCCCGTGGTGCACGACTCCTTACTGGTGGTCAATCACACAAGTTGGGTGGACTGTTCTTCGAACCAACCGTGCTGGCTGATGTTGACGAAACAATGTTAATCACCCATGAAGAAACATTCGGCCCTTTGGCTGCCCTATTCAAATTCCGTAATGAAGAAGAAGCAATCCGCCTTGCTAACAATACGGAATTTGGCCTGGCCGCTTACTTTTACTCCCGCGATATTGGCAGGATCTACCGGGTGGCTGAAGCCCTGGAGAGCGGTATGGTAGGTATCAATGAAGGTTTGATTTCTAACGAAGTGGTGCCATTCGGAGGCATAAAACAGTCTGGCTTGGGACGTGAAGGTTCACGTTACGGTATAGAAGACTATCTGGAAGTGAAATACCTCTGTTTCGGAGGGTTATAAACCCAAGGAGTTTAACATACTATGCTACAACAAGAAGTCGTATCACAGGTTGCGCGCCGTTTATACCAGGCAGAAAAAGACCGTAAGCAGATCCGACAAATCTCATTGGATTATCCAGAAATAACCATTGAGGATGCGTATGCCATTCAACGTGAATGGGTCGGTATGAAAATTGCAGAAGGTCGAGTTTTGAAGGGGCATAAAATCGGTCTGACTTCCAAAGCCATGCAGGCCAGTTCGCAAATTGATGAACCAGATTATGGCGTCCTGCTGGATGATATGTTTTTTCAGGCAGGCAGTGATATTCCCTACGACCGTTTTATTGTGCCGCGTATTGAGGTCGAGCTGGCATTTGTGTTGGCAAAACCGCTGCTCGGCCCAAACTGTACGTTGTTTGATGTTTACCATGCGACAGATTACGTTATTCCGACGTTAGAATTGATCGATGCCCGCTGTCACAACATTGATCCCGAAACTCAGCGTCCGCGCAAAGTGCTGGATACGATTTCTGATAATGCAGCCAATGGTGGCGTCATTATGGGTGGGCGCCCCATCAAACCCGATGAACTGGATTTGCGATGGGTCAGCGCCCTACTCTATCGCAATGGTATCGTCGAAGAATCAGGTGTCGCTGCGGCGGTTCTTGATCATCCTGCCAATGGAGTCGCATGGCTGGCTAATAAACTGGCTTCGCATGGTGCTCAACTTGAAGCTGGTCAGATCATTCTTAGTGGCTCTTTCACCCGTCCCGTCCCTGCCCGTAAAGGCGATACATTTCATGTGGATTATGGCGTACTGGGTTCTGTTAGCTGCCACTTTGTTTAAGAAGTTTAAGAATTTAAGGTGTACATATGGATCAGCTAACAAATAGATTTAAACAAGCCCTGAAATCGGGACAGCCACAAATTGGTTTATGGCTTGGGCTTTGCAGTTCATACAGCGCTGAAATTCTGGCGAATGCAGGTTTTGATTGGTTATTGATTGATGGAGAACACGCCCCTAATAATATCCCTTCAATTCTGAGCCAGCTACAAGCAATAGCTCCTTATCCAAGCCAGCCTATTGTCCGTCCACCGTGGAACGATCCCGTCATTATTAAACAGCTACTGGATATCGGTACTCAAACATTGCTGGTGCCAATGGTTCAGAATGCTGAACAAGCACGCGAAGCAGTACGGGCAACCCGCTATCCTCCTGAAGGTATTCGTGGTGTAGGCAGTGCGCTGGCGAGAGCTTCACGCTGGAACCACACTTCCAATTATCTGGCTCGTGCCAATGAAGAAATGTGTGTCTTGGTTCAGGTGGAAACGCGTGAAGCTTTGAATAATTTAGCCGAGATCCTGGCAGTCGATGGTGTCGATGGCGTATTTATCGGCCCGGCCGATCTCAGTGCAGATATGGGATATCCTGGCAATCTCCAGCATCCTGACGTTAAGGCAGCGATTGAACAGACTATTACCCAAATCACAGCCGCAGGCAAAGCGGCAGGGATTCTGATGACCAATATTGAAACTGCGGAACATTATCTGAAGCTTGGGGTGCAGTTTATTGCTGTCGGTGTCGATATCACACTGCTGACAGGAGCAGTCAGTTCATTAGCGGCCCGCTTTGGCAAGGAACAGGGAAATATCACATCACCTGCAAACAGTATTTATTAAATTCCGGGTATTTCTGCCAAGCCAGAATTGTGTTTTCTATACTCAATAAATTCAACATGCAGGGTATACCGGGCAGATGCTAATCGCAGCATCTGCCATCACGGTTTTCGTTCCTTCTCTATCTATAAAAATTGTATCTATAAAAAGCGTGTTCATAACACGTTAAATATTCATAAAAAGCTCGATTCATAAAAAAATCATTTATAAAAATAACTCATTATAAAAAAGGTAACAACAATGAGCAGTTCACCTGAAGCCATAGCAAAATCCGATCATCCGGCTTACCCACATAAACAACTTACCACCCAACAACAAAATGTTATCAATAAATTATTTCGCCGCCTGATCCTGTTTTTATTCATCCTGTTTATATTTTCTTTTCTGGATCGCATTAATATTGGTTTTGCCGGTTTAACGATGGGAAAAGATCTTGGCCTTACATCTACCATGTTCGGGCTGGCTGCTACACTGTTTTACGTTACTTACGTGGCTTTCGGTATTCCTAGCAATATCATGCTGAGTATTGTAGGAGCCAGACGCTGGATTGCCACAATTATGGTTCTGTGGGGTATTGCTTCTACTGCCACAATGTTTGCCACCGGCCCTACCAGTTTGTATATCTTGCGTATGCTGGTAGGTATTGCAGAAGCTGGCTTCCTGCCGGGCATTCTGGTCTATCTGACCTATTGGTTCCCCGCCTATTATCGCGCCCGCGCTAATGCCCTGTTTATGATCGCAATGCCTGTTACTATGGCATTTGGCTCACTGGCTTCCGGTTATATTCTGGAAATGGATGGAATTTGGGATCTGCGTGGCTGGCAGTGGCTATTTTTTCTGGAAGGATTTCCCTCTGTTTTACTCGGCATTGTTGTCTGGTTTTATTTGGATGATTCACCGGAAAAAGCCAACTGGCTGACAAACGAGGATAAAAAATGCCTTCAAGAGATGATAGAGAACGATAGAATTTCTTTGTCTCAGGCTGAGAATTCACAAACAAAAACCAGCCTGTGGCGTGAGGTTTTTACCCCGATTGTCCTGATGTACACCTTCGCTTATTTCTGTCTGACCAATACCCTGAGCGCCATTAATATCTGGACGCCACAGATTATGCAGAGTTTCAATCAGGAAAGCAGCCATGTAGTTATTGGCCTGCTAACGGCTATTCCGCAGTTCTGTACCATTTTAGGTATGATTTATTGGAGTCGCCGTTCCGATCGCCTGCAAGAACGTAAAATGCACACGGTACTTCCCTATCTGTTTGCCGCCTTAGGTTGGATCCTGGCTTCACTGACAAACAACAGTCTGGTGCAGCTTTTGGGGATCATCATGGCATCAACCGGCTCCTTTACTGCCATGGCAGTATTCTGGACAGCCCCCGATCAATCCATCAGTCTGCGTGCGCGTGCTATCGGGATCGCCGTGATCAATGCCACCGGAAATGTGGGTTCTGCCGTTAGTCCATTGTTGATCGGGTGGCTGAAAGATCAGACCGGTAGTTTTGACTCTGGACTCTATTTTGTTGCTGTGTTACTCATTATCGGAGCGCTAATGGTCTTGTTGATCCCAATGAAGACGTCGAAACCACAGGCGATATCATCACCCCATCAACCACATTCCTGATGACAATCTCAAATAAGGGAAGAAATTCATGTCAGACACTTATATGAGCAAAACCACCATTGCTAATATTGATATCAGCAAGGATTATGATGAAACACAGGGATCAGATGATGTGCACTATCAGACTTTCGGTCGCATGGCTGCTTTTTTTGGGCGTGATATGCAAGCGCATCGTCATGATGGTTTTTTTCAGCTTCATTATCTGGTAACAGGCCGAATAGAATTACAATTAGATGATCTTCGCTACTCCGTACAGGCTCCGCTGTTTATCCTGACTCCTCCTTCCGTTCCTCACGCATTCTTTACGCAAGAAGATACCGACGGTTATGTCCTGACAGTACGCCAGGAATTGATTACACCACTGCTTAATTCTCTCTACCCTCTCCATCGGGAGTTTATCGATATTCCTGCTATTTGCCTTTCCATCGTGGATAAACCTGATGAATTGGAGACATTCAACCACTATTGGGCACTGATCGGGCGTGAGTCTGCCAACCAATTTGCTGGCCGCGAGCAATCATTGGCTTTTTTAGCGCAATCACTGTTTACCTTCCTGTTACGCAGCATCCCCCTTGATGATCACCATTCCGGTGGAGTCAGAGGAGAATTAAAACTATTCCAGCGTTTTAACCAATTGATTGATCAATATTACCGCCAACATCTTACTGTACCGGAATACGCCCAAAAACTGGGCGTCACTGAGTCACGTCTGAAAGACATGTGTCGTCGGTTTGCCAACCGACCACCAAAAAGATTGATTTTTGACCGGCTATTACGGGAAGCTAAACGGTTATTGTTGTTCAGTGACAGTCCTGTATTTGACGTGGCATACCAACTCGGTTTTAAAGACCCGGCTTATTTTGCCCGATTTTTTAATCGGTTGGTGGGATGTTCTCCGAGCATTTGGCGGGAAAAGGATATACTGCCACCTCAGTAATTAATTGCCTCACTAATTCTGAAATGGTAGGCTGAAAATCTCATGCAGCATAATCAAAATATTGATAGAAAAAATATTGATAGAAGCAAAACACGCTCTGAAATCCAATCACTGGTAAAAAATAGTTAATTATCCCTTTCATAATTTTTTATTCTGGAGAAATATAGCTATGTCATTATCCAGAAATATTTTTTTAGCAAGAAAAGCCATCAACTATGTGAATATTAAAATTGGTATTACTTCTCCAAATCAACTGCCAACTCAAACAGTTGAGCAGAAAAAACTGAGCAATGAATTAAATAAGCAATTGTATTCTATAAGAATGTCAACCCATGCAAGGCTTAATGAAGTTTCTAACAACAGGCAAACTTGTGACCATAACAGAAAACACATTTTTCTCACCAGCGCTGCCGCCATAGAATACCGATTGGGTAATTGTGGAGAAAAAGCTATCGTCGCATTCTCTTATCTAAAAATGCAAGGAGTAGAACCTCTCGATCTGTTTGATGTTGATATTGATGATTTAGGAAAAGATGGACATACAATTGTTGTAATTGGCAGGCGCCAAGGAAACACAAAAAAGCCTGATACATGGAACCGAGAAGCTGTAATTTGTGACCCATGGAGTAATTGTGCCTATCCAAGCTACCGCTACGATCAAAATATCCCATTCGACGGTGAATTAATCTTACGTTATCGCCATGGACGCGATATTCCACCATATCACTTCTGTAATTTATTATAACAATAAAAAACTCATTACTTCTAAAATACAAGCTCGATCACATTTACGCAGTAAACAGCCCAATTTTATCGAAAAGTACCCGCGTATCTCCTGAAAGTCTCTTCAAGTCTTCTCTCTCAATCGCTTCAATCAACCCTATAAAATAAACATAAAATTAACACTTACCCTCCCATTAGGATAACAAATCAAAATGGGAAGTTTCGGAATGATGAGGTAGCCATGAGACCAGAAGATTTGCGAGCCGATCATAAACGCCCATTAACCAGCAAAGAGTACCTGAATTCCCTTCAGGATGGACGGGAAATTTATATCTATGGCGAACGAGTTAAGGATGTCACTACACATCCCGCTTTTCGCAATGCGGCAACCTCTATCGGTCAACTGTATGATGCCCTGCATGCCCCAGAAACCCATGATGTACTCTGTTGGGATACGGATACTGGCAGTGGCGGTTATACCCATAAGTTCTTCCGTTTCGCGACCAGTCCCGATGATATCCGCCAACAACGCGATGCTATTGCTGAATGGTCACGCCAGAGTTATGGCTGGATGGGCCGTACTCCTGACTATAAAGCAGCATTTTGCTGTGCGTTAGGTGCTTACCCTGAATTTTATGGACAGTTCGCTGATAACGCCCGTACCTGGTATAAACGCATTCAAGAAAACACGCTCTATTTCAACCATGCGATAGTTAATCCCCCGATTGATCGTCATAAACCTGCTGATCAGGTTAAAGATATTTTTATCCAAATAGAAAAAGAGACAGATGCAGGCATTATTGTCAGTGGTGCCAAAGTAGTCGCAACTAACTCGGCATTGACTCACTATAATTTTATTGGTTTTGGCTCAGCACAAGTCATCGGTGATAACCCTGATTTTGCCTTGATGTTCGTTGCTCCGATGGATTCTGAAGGTGTTAAATTAATTTCCCGTGCTTCCTATGAATTAGTGGCGGGAGCCACAGGTTCACCTTTCGATTACCCCCTTTCCAGTCGGTTTGATGAAAATGACGCCATTCTCATAATGGATAAAGTGTTAATCCCATGGGAAAATGTGTTAATTTATCGCGATTTTGATCGTGCTCGTAATTGGGCTGTCCAGAGTGGGTTTGCCCGTCTGTTTCCAATACAGGCTTGTGTACGTCTGGCGGTAAAACTGGACTTTATCACCGGATTACTGCAAAAGAGTCTCGAATGTACTGGAGTGGTGGATTTTCGTGGTGTTCAGGCAGATCTCGGTGAAGTCGTGGCATGGCGCAATCTATTCTGGTCTCTGACCGATGCAATGTGGGCAGAAGCCAAGCCATGGGAAGGTAATGCTTACCTGCCAGATGCCAAGGCAATACAAACTTACCGTGTTATGGCACCGATGGCTTACACGAAAATTAAGAACATCATTGAAAGTAATGTCACTAGCGGGTTAATTTATTTGCCATCCAGCGTGCGGGATATGAACAATCCTGAAATCAATAAGTACCTGGAAAAATATGTACGTGGCTCCAATGGTATTGATCATGTGGAACGAATTAAGATTTTGAAATTAATGTGGGATGCCATCGGTAGTGAATTCGGTGGACGTCATGAATTGTACGAAATTAATTATGCCGGCAGTCAGGATGAAATTCGCCTGCAATGTCTGCGTCATGCGTATGGCTCCGGCAATATGAAGAAAATGACGGAGTTAGTGGATCGCTGTCTCTCTGACTATGATGTAAATGGCTGGACAAAACCCCACTTACACAATAACCACGATATTAATCTATTAGATAAGCTGCTGAAATAAATCAGTAGCAGGAGGCATATTATGTCTTTAAAAAATGAACATCGCTTGCGTTTCAGGGATGCGATGGCAAGCCTTTCCGCTGCGGTGAATATTATCACTACGGATGGCCCGGCAGGGCGTTGCGGTATGACAGCAACAGCAGTCTGCTCTGTGACAGATACGCCTCCAACTCTAATGGTGTGCATTAATCGCAACAGCGCCATGAATCCGGTATTTCAGAGAAACGGGCGGCTGTGTATCAATATTCTGAATCATGAGCAAGAATTAATGGCTCGCCATTTCGCTGGTATGACCGAAGCCAGTATGGAAGAGCGCTTTAGTTGGGATATCTGGCACACTGGCTCATTAGGGCAGCCAATGCTGAAAGGAACTCTCGCCAATCTGGAAGGAAGCATTGAACAGGTACAGGAAATCGGTACCCATAATGTTTATCTGGTGGAAATAAAACAGATTATTGTTCGTGAAGAAGGGCATGGGTTAATTTATTTTAAGCGTAGTTTTCACCAAGTTATGAACAAGACTTTGGCTACCGCGGTTTAAGAATATCAGCTTATACATCCGTCATATTTCAAGTTGTAGCTAGCAAAGCTACAACTTGAAATCCAGTAAGATATAGTAGTTCAACTCGAATTTAATTCTGGAATAATATCCCGCCAATTAAGCCTTCATCACAAAGCCTTCATCACATTGATTAAAAAATAACTCACCTTACTCCAAGATTGAAAATCAATCGGTAACTTGATTAATTATTTAATAATTATGAGAGATTATATAAAATTAGTCATCTTATATAGATTTTACCCCTGCGAAAACAAACAAAATTATTAATCACATAATAAAAAATTAATATATTGACATTTGTAATCTCATTTTCTTAATACTAATTAATGGGTAGCCATTTTTAGATAAAAAACAACAATAAAGATTAAATAAACAGCAGATTGATTTATTTGCGAACACTCAAACCATTCATGCATGATTTTCGCTATTAATTTAGTGAATATTTCGTCAAATCTGGTATTAATTTTTACATTAGTGTGATCAACTACTGAGAAGATATTGTACTAGTATATTAACCTCCCGCGCTTCGATCACTCTGAATAAATAAACAAAATCACAACCCGTACAATACATTGCGTTATCCATATGTTAACAACAGTATGAACTCTGAATGTATTGTCCACCGGTATGACAACTAACAGAGGCAGTTACTATGAAAAAAACCGTTCCAATCGGTTTATGGGATCAACCGAAACCCTTTTTCATGATCTTTTTTGTGGAATTATGGGAAAGATTTGGCTACTACGGCGTTCAAAGCATTCTTGCTGTTTATTTCGTTAAACAACTTGGTTTTTCAGAAACACAAGCATTTATCACTTTCGGTGCGTTCTCTGCACTGGTTTACGGCCTGATTTCTATCGGGGGTTATGTTGGCGACCACTTATTAGGGACAAAGAGAACTATCGTTCTGGGTGCCATTGTACTGGCAATAGGCTATTTCATGATTGGTCTTTCCATCATGGAACCTGAACTGATTTTTTATGCTCTGGGAACCGTGGCCGTCGGTAATGGCCTTTTTAAAGCCAACCCCGCCAGCCTACTGGCAAAATGTTACCAACCCCAAGATCCACGCCTGGATGGTGCATTTACGTTATTCTATATGTCTATCAATCTTGGCTCTCTGGTTTCTCTCTCTCTTGCCCCTGTCATTGCTGATACTTATGGCTACGCCGTCACTTATAATATCTGTGGTATTGGTCTGATTATCGCCTTGCTGGTTTATATCGCCTGCCGTCGTATGGTACATAACATTGGCTCTGAACCAGATCATGTCCCTCTGAACTATGCAACCCTGTTTTTAGTTTTGCTTGGTACTGTGGCTATGATTGGCGTCTGTGCATGGTTATTGCACAATATCAACATTGCCAATATTGTCCTCATTGCGATTTCAGCCGTTGTTGTAATAATTTTCTTCTGGCAGGCATTCAAGCAGGACAGGATCGGTCGCAATAAGATGTTTGTGGCATTTATTTTGATGCTACAGGCTGTTATGTTCTACATCCTGTATAACCAAATGCCGACTTCCCTCAATTTTTTCGCCATCAACAACGTCCATACCCAGATCTTCGGTTTTAATGTTAATCCCATCAGTTTCCAGGCACTAAATCCATTCTGGATCATTGTGGTCAGTCCTATCCTGGCTGTGGTTTACACCCGCTTGGGAGCAAAGGGAAAAGACTTTTCCATGCCAACAAAGTTTACCTTCGGCATGTTCCTGTGCTCTCTCGGTTTCATGACTGCCGCCGCTTCAGGTTTATTTGCCGATGAACAAGGCATGACTTCCCCATGGTTTATTGTCCTGGTTTATCTGTTCCAGAGCGTCGGGGAATTAATGATCAGTGCACTGGGGCTGGCAATGGTAGCAACGTTTGTTCCTAGCTACCTGACAGGGTTTATTCTAGGCATGTGGTTCTTATCTCAAGCAGCAGCATCAGTATTAGGAAGTTATGTTGCCACATTCACCGCAGCACCAGAAGGCGTGACCGACCCTCTGCAAACCCTGCCACTTTATATGAGCGTATTTGGAAAGATAGGGATTGCCACTCTTATTGTTGCTGTGATTATGGCTTTCATGGTGCCGTGGCTGAACCGTATTATGAAGGATGGAGCGAAAGCATAGTCCATCTGATTTGGTTTAATCAAACAAAATTCCCGCTCGTTGATAATTAAAATAACGAGCGGGAACTAAAAAACTACTTGAATCCATGCCAATCAGTATGGAAATTACAGCACATCAACCGCGTTCAATTCTTTGAAAGCCTGCTCCAGACGAACAGTCATGGAAACCTGACCAGCACGCAACCAGACACGGGGATCATAGAATTTCTTATTCGGTTTATCCGCACCTTCCGGGTTACCCAACTGGCCTTGCAGATAACCTTCATTTTTCTTGTAGTAGTTCAAAATACCTTCCCAGGTAGCCCACTGAGTATCGGTATCAATATTCATTTTCACTACGCCATAGCTGACAGCTTCCTGAATCTCTTCTGCGGTAGAGCCGGAACCACCGTGGAAGACGAAATCCAGGCTATTGTGTGGCAGGTTGAATTTTTCAGAAATGTAGTCTTGAGAATTGCGCAGGATTTTTGGTGTCAGTTTAACGTTACCTGGTTTATAAACGCCGTGAACGTTACCAAAAGATGCCGCGATGGTAAAACGCGGGCTGATAGCACTCAGTTTCTCATAAGCGTAAGCCACATCTTCTGGTTGAGTATACAGGGAAGAGCTGTCGAGATGGCTGTTATCAACACCATCTTCTTCACCACCAGTACAACCCAGTTCAATTTCCAGCGTCATGTCGATTTTCGCCATACGTGCCAGATATTGGCTACAAATTTCGATATTTTCTTCCAGAGATTCCTCTGACAGATCAATCATGTGGGAAGAGAACAATGGTTTGCCAGTCTGAGCATAATGCTTTTCACCAGCATCCAACAGACCATCAATCCACGGCAGTAATTTACGTGCACAGTGGTCAGTATGCAGGATCACTGGCACACCATAATGCTCTGCCATCTGATGTACATGATAAGCACCAGAAATTGCCCCCAGAATTGCGGCTTGCTGCCCTTCAAGTTTCAATCCCTTACCCGCTACAAATGATGCACCACCGTTGGAAAACTGGATGATTACCGGAGCACGTACTTTTGCCGCTGTTTCCAGCACTGCATTGATAGAGTCAGTACCGACACAGTTAACTGCCGGCAGAGCAAAGTTATGTTCTTTTGCGATAGCAAAGACTTTTTGAACATCATCACCAGTGATGACACCCGGTTTTACGAAATCAAAAATTTTAGACATGTTACGTGGTCCTGTATTGACATTGAACAGGCAGTATTCACTGCCTGTTATCACAACTTATTTACTGTTAGCACGTTCTTCCAGCATCACAACGGCTGGTAGTTTTTTACCTTCAACAAACTCAAGGAAAGCACCGCCACCGGTGGAGATGTAAGAGATTTTGTCAGCAATTTCAAACAGATCGATTGCTGCCAAAGTATCGCCACCACCTGCAATCGAGAAAGCATCGCTCTTTGCAATCGCATGGGCAACAATTTCGGTTCCTTTACGGAAATTAGGGAATTCAAAAACACCAACCGGGCCATTCCACAGAATAGTTTTAGCACTTTCCAGGATTTCAGCCAGACGTTCAGCAGATGCATCGCCCAAATCAAGGATTTGCTCGTCGTCTTTAATTTCACTGGTGGATTTCAGTATAGCTTCGGCAGTTTCAGAGAATTCTGTCGCAACACGAACATCAGTAGGTACTGGAATATCACAGCTTTCCAGCAGTTTTTTCGCTTCAGGGATCAAATCATCTTCGTACAGAGAACGACCTACATTGTGGCCTTCTGCGGCAACAAAAGTATTGGCAATTCCGCCACCGACGATAAGCTGATCAGCAATTTTGGACAATGAATCAAGAACAGTCAGTTTAGTTGAAACTTTAGAGCCACCGACAATCGCCACCATTGGACGAGCCGGGTTGTGCAGTGCTTTACCCAAGGCTTCCAGTTCGCCAGATAATAATGGGCCAGCACAGGCAATCGATGCAAATTTAGCAACACCGTGAGTCGACGCCTGAGCACGATGTGCTGTACCAAAGGCATCCATTACATATACATCACACAATGCTGCATACTGTTTCGATAACGTTTCGTCGTCTTTTTTCTCACCTTTGTTGAAGCGAACGTTTTCCAGAACCACCAATTCGCCTTCCACCACTTCAACGCCATTCAGATAATCTTTTTCCAGACGAACAGGAGAAGAAAGTGCACCTTTCAGGTAATCAACGACAGGTTGCAGTGAGAACTCTTCGTTGTATTCTCCCTCAGTCGGGCGTCCCAGGTGAGAAGTAACCATGACTTTGGCTCCCTGATTCAACGCAGCCTCAATCGTCGGCAAAGACGCACGGATACGCGCATCAGAAGTAACTTTGCCATCTTTTACAGGCACATTCAGATCAGCACGGATCAGAACACGTTTACCCGCCAGATCTAAATCAGTCATCTTAATTACAGACATGGTGAATCCTCTCATTGATTCTCTATAAAATTACTCAATCTTCTATTGTGATTACATAAAACCTTTAGAGGCCATTACCAGGGTTGTATCGAGCATACGATTGGCAAAGCCCCACTCATTATCACACCATACAAGCGTTTTGATCAGATGATTTCCACTCACTCTGGTCTGTGTACCATCCACAATAGCACTGTGAGGATCGTGGTTAAAATCCGTTGAAACCAACGGCAAATCAGTGAAATCCACTATACCACGAAACGAACTCACCGCTGATTCTTGCAGTAGTTGGTTTACTTCACTGACATTAACGACAGCACTGACTGTCACACTTAAATCAATCGCTGTTACATTGATGGTAGGTACTCGTACAGAAATGGCTTCAAACCGATCACTGAATTTGGGAAAAATACGTGTGATCCCTGCCGCTAGTTTTGTATTGACTGGAATAATCGACTGGCTGGCCGCACGGGTTCGACGTAAATCACAGTGATAAGCATCAATGACTGGTTGATCATTCATGGATGCGTGAATTGTTGTCACCGTGCCCGATTCAATGTTAAACGCATCATCCAGCACCTTAATGATCGGGATAATGCAATTTGTTGTACAAGATGCATTAGAAACAATGCGATCTTCGGCAACCAATGAATCATGATTTACACCATATACCACCGTTGCATCCAGATCATTGCCTCCCGGATGGGAAAACAGAACCTTTTTGGCACCACTAGTGAGGTGAGCTTCTCCATCCACTCGTTCACCATACTTCCCCGTACAATCGAGTACAATATCAATATCCAGTTCTTTCCACGGCAAATCCGAGAGATCTGGTTGATGAAACAGCCGTATACTATCATCTCCTACGCGCAATACTTTATTGTTCAGGCGTACATCCCATGCAAAACGCCCATGACTGGAATCGTATTTCAATAAATGGGCGATACCTTTTGCATCAGCCAGCTCATTGATAGCGATAACCGCAATTTCAGCCCGACGCCCGGTTTCGTAGAGAGCACGCAGAACACTGCGCCCTATTCTCCCAAAACCGTTAATCGCTACCCTGATGGTCATGTTACCCCCTGAATTTCTTTATGGTCACGCAACGGCTTAGAATAACTGAGCAACTGCAAATTGTACGGATGATTCATCATAAAATTAATCAGATTGTGACAGACAAGACATTTTTCCTGCGATAACTGAAACGGTTCAGCTAACTATAAGGGAAGACTACGAGAAATAGAGAATAATGGCAAGGGTCATAAATAGCATAATCAAAAAATTTTGATGAAAAAAGAGCGCATTAGCCCAAGATTTGATGCTAATGCGCTTCTTCCCCTCTCATCTTTCAGCAAGCCGTTTTTATTAGCTGCTTTCTAAAACCTATCCAGGGCAGGGTTTGCTTGTTATTTCAGTAATGCGGTTGCTTTGGCAACCACATTCTCAACAGTGAAACCAAACTCTTTGAACAGAGCATCAGCAGGAGCAGATTCACCAAACGTATCCATTCCCACGATAGCACCATTAATACCAACGTATTTAAACCAGCAATCAGCAATACCCGCTTCAATCGCAATACGGGCAGAAACCGCAGCAGGGAGAACCGCTTCACGGTATGCCGTATCCTGTTTGTCAAATACATCAGTAGATGGCATGGAAACTACGCGAACTTTACGGCCTTCTGCACTCAATTGTTCAGCGGCTTTCACTGCCAGCTCAACTTCAGAACCCGTCGCAATCAGGATTAATTCAGGCTGACCTGCGCAATCTTTCAGGATATAAGCACCTTTTTCGATATCCGCCAGTTGCACAGCCGTACGCTCCTGCTGTGCCAAATTCTGACGGGAGAAGATCAGAGAAGTTGGGCCATTTTTACGCTCAATCGCATATTTCCAGGCTACCGCAGATTCTACCTGATCACATGGACGCCATGTGCTCATATTGGGTGTTACACGCAGGCTGGCAATTTGCTCAACTGGCTGATGAGTCGGACCATCTTCACCCAAGCCGATAGAATCATGGGTATAAACGAAGATGCTACGGATCTTCATCAGTGCAGCCATGCGTACTGCGTTACGGGCGTATTCAACAAACATCAGGAATGTCGCACCATAAGGCACAAAACCACCATGCAGAGCAATTCCATTCATGATGGCAGACATACCGAATTCGCGTACACCGTAATGAATGTAGTTACCGCTTTGAACTTCATTCAGAGGCTTGGAGCCAGACCACATAGTCAGGTTACTTGGTGCCAAATCAGCAGAGCCGCCCATGAATTCAGGCAGAACTTTACCAAATGCTTCCAGAGCATTTTGTGATGCTTTACGGCTGGCAATAGAAGCGGGATTCTGTTGCAGATTCTCAATAAATGCTTTGGATTCAGCGTCCCAATTTGCAGGCAATTCACCACGGGTACGACGGCGGAATTCTGTGGCTAGTTCCGGGTAAGCTTCAGCATAAGCGGCAAATTTTACATCCCAAGCACTTTCTTTAGCTTTACCAGCTTCTTTTGCATCCCATTCTGCATAAATATCCTGAGGAATGTCAAAAGCAGGATATTCCCAACCCAGAGCCTTACGGGTCGCTTCAATTTCAGCGTCACCCAGTGGCGCACCGTGACACTCTTCTTTGCCCGCTTTATTTGGTGAGCCAAAACCGATAATAGTTTTGCACATTAACAGAGATGGTTTGCCGGTTTCTTTACGAGCTTCTTCGATAGCAGCCTGTATTGCAACAGAGTCATGACCATCTACACCACGAATAACATGCCAGCCATAGGATTCAAAACGTGCAGCGGTGTCATCAGTGAACCAACCTTCAACTTCACCATCAATGGAGATGCCGTTGTCATCATAGAAAGCGATCAGTTTGCCTAGCTTCAATGTACCCGCCAGAGAACAAACTTCATGGGAGATCCCTTCCATCATACAACCATCACCCATGAATACATAAGTGTAGTGATCGACAATATCATGGCCCGGACGGTTAAACTGCGCTGCCAAAGTGCGTTCCGCAATCGCAAAACCAACCGCGTTGGCAATACCCTGTCCCAGTGGGCCAGTTGTCGTTTCTACGCCCGGAGTATAACCATATTCTGGATGACCAGGGGTTTTAGAATGCAGTTGACGGAAATTTTTCAGATCGTCGATAGAAACATCGTAACCAGTCAGATGCAGCAAGCTGTAAATCAGCATAGAACCATGACCATTGGATAATACGAAGCGGTCACGATCAGCCCAGTCAGGATTGGCAGGGTTATGGTTCAAATAGTCGCGCCACAGCACTTCAGCAATGTCAGCCATTCCCATCGGTGCACCAGGATGCCCTGATTTTGCTTTCTGCACAGCATCCATGCTCAAGAAGCGGATAGCATTCGCAAGGGTTTTACGAGTGGTCATTCTTTACTCCAAGTCGGATAAAAGCGTTAGTGAACTAGAACTAATTTTCGCAGCGCAGCATACAAACCGCAATCATTAATGCCAATAAACGAAAACTATCTTAATTTCCGCTCGGCATCAATTCTTTGATTTACCCCGCTGTTTTGACGTATTTTCAAGCGAATATACATAATCGGAGGTGAGTTTTCGCAAATAAGCGATGATTTCATATCGTGATTTGCACAATAAGAAACAATGTATTAGATACGATACTCAATAGGTTAATCAAGGCCGAAAGCATGGGTTTTTCTATTGACTTAGATAACAACCTGATTCAAAGAAGAGGTTGAGTTAAAGAACGATAAATGTCGTAATTTTCATCATCAAAACAAACAAGATTCACTTACTTGTAATATATTTTGATTTTTTCTTATATTCAGAATAAATTCACTTGAATAGTATTTAATCATCACTTATCTCAGACTTAATAATAAATGACAAAATCCAACCCTAAACTAAGTTCAATATCAGTCCCAAACATCATGCTATTGCATTCCATCAATGCCAGACGTGATGAACTTATTAACTTACTGAATAACTGTGTCGAAAATGATGCTTCCATCGGTTTTATTGCACCACTAAAAGCAAATGAAGCAGGACATTATTGGCAGGATGTCGAAGAAGACCTGGTATCTGGTCATCGTTTACTGTTGGTGGCGTTGGAAGATGAGCATATTGCAGGTTCAGTGCAACTTTCTCTTTGCCGGAAAAAAATGGACAGCATCGTGCTGATGTGGAAAAGCTAATGGTACATACAGACTATCGCCAGCGTGGGATTGGCAGAATGCTAATGAATGAACTGGAAGAGCTGGCAAAGCAATACCAGCGTAGTTTGCTGGTGTTGGGTACACGCACCAATGATCCAGCTTCTGCCCTTTATCGAAAACTTGGCTTTGTTGAAGTCGGTGAAATCCCAAATTATGTTATTAATTCTATCGGTGAATTTTCAGCAACAACCTATTTCTATAAGTTGATTTGAGGTCTTTGATAATAAAACAAAAAAGCCCTGAGTCAAAAACTCAGGGCTTACAAATTCTGGCGGTGCGGACGGGACTC
>NZ_CAWMEB010000156.1:0-2166 GCF_963866145.1 Xenorhabdus sp. NBAII XenSa04 | reverse complement strand
AGTCGTACCATTCTGGATGCTTATGCACATCAAGATCTGCCATTTCAAATGCTGGTAGAAAAAATCAGTCCGGGACGAAACTTAAATTATAACCCTATATTCCAAATCGCTTTTACTCTGGAAAATACTCAGCAAGGTACAACGTTAGCGCGGGATAATAATATTGAGATTGAAGAGCGTCTGCTTTTGAAAGTCCGATTTGATTTGGAAATTCATATTTATGAAGAAGAGGAGGGAGGATTATCTTTTTTGTGGGTTTATGACAGCAGCCTATTCAAAAATATTACTATCGAAAGATTACTTGCCAATTATGAAACTTTGCTTGCTAATATTGTTAGAGTGATGAAGCCACGTATCGGCTCAGATTTGATACACAAAGAACCCTCTGTTCATGACATTCCGCTATTAGCAGAGACTGAAATACATACTTTATTACATGAATGGAATGGGCTACAGGATCATAGCCAGCATGGCGGCTGTTTTCATGAACTGTTTGAGGAACAAACTGCCCGGCATCCTGAAAAGACAGCCGTTGTTTTTGGCAGTAATTCATTGAGTTATCAGGAATTAAATGAACAGGCCAACCAACTTGCTCACTATTTGATAGAACAAAATATCAAACCAGAAACATTGGTTGCGTTCTGTATTCCTCGTTCATTGCGCGCTGTTGTAGCACTATTGGGGATTATTAAAGCCGGTGGGGCCTATCTGCCGTTAGATCCTGGCTATCCGACCTCTCGTCTTCAATATATGCTGGAACACAGCGAAGCTAAGTTCATCCTGACTGAAGCACATCTGATAGAAAAACTCCCAATCAGCCAGCAAAAAGTCGTCTGTTTAGATACTGAGGCAATACAGTCACAATTGCAGCACATGCCTACGGACAATATCGTTGAACGCCCATTTCAACTAACTGAAAACAGTCTGGCTTACGTCATTTATACCTCAGGTTCTACGGGTAAACCGAAAGGGGTGATGCTGGAACATAAAGGGTGGGTGAATCTGGCACTTTCACAGGCAGAATTATTTGGTGTTGATTCGTATAGCCGTGGATTGCAGTTCGCTTCCTGGAGCTTTGATGCCATGATCTTAGAAATATCTATGACACTGGCGTATGGCGCAACACTTTATTTAATTTCAGAAACCCAACAGCATACCCCTGAATGGTTGGATGAGTTAGTGGAAAAAAAACAGATTACCCATGCTGTATTACCACCTGCTTTGCTGCCTTACCTGAATTTTAACAAATGGCGTTCCGTTTCAACCTTGCTTTTAGCGGGGGAAGCTGTACCACCACAAATTGCTGTTCGTTGGTTACAGGGCAGAAAACTGTTCAACGCATATGGCCCGACAGAATGTACTGCCATTGTGACTTCGGGCTTAATAACTGATGACAAAATTACGATTGGGAAACCATTGCCTAATACCGTTATCCGTATTCTTGATCCATCAGGCAATCTAGTTCCTATTGGTGTTGCGGGGGAATTATGTATTGGTGGCATCCAACTGGCACGTGGGTACTTGAATGCGCCTGAAACGAACGCAACGAAATTTATTACTGATTTGACGGACAAATCCCAACGTTTATATCGCACGGGGGATTTAGCTCGTTGGCTGCCTGATGGAAATGTGGAATTTATTGGTCGGATTGACTCTCAAGTCAAGATGAGAGGATTCAGGATTGAATTAGGAGAAATCGAAGCTGCACTGGCGGGACATGATGCCTTAAGCAGCGCTGCGGTTATTACTTATGGGAACGATAAAGACAAAAGATTGATTGCCTATGTTTGCCCAACCGCAGATTGGTTGGGCGAAAGAGTCCTGCAAGTTAATATCGAAAACCTTAGTACCGAAAACATCTCCCAATACTCAGAGATTAAAGCTGAACTTTCAGAACAACTCGAATCAGCACTGAAAAAACAACTGCCGGAATACATGATTCCAAGCCTTTATATTCCACTGGAGCGAATGCCACTTACGTTAAATAACAAAGTGGACAAAAAAGCATTACCTGTCCCAGATGAAAATGATTTCCGTCAACAAGATTATGTTGCGCCAAGAAATGAAATGGAGAAAAAAATCAGTCAATTATGGCAAGAAGTGCTAGGTGTCAGTCAGGTCGGTATTCATGACAACTTTTTCGTATTGGGTGGTCACTCACTTCAG
>NZ_CAWMEB010000155.1:0-1108 GCF_963866145.1 Xenorhabdus sp. NBAII XenSa04 | reverse complement strand
ATATACCAATCTAACTTGAAGATGCCGGTTTCAAAATCTGGAAATTATCATTCAATCGACAAGCGAGTTCACCCGCTTTTTCCCGGAGTGTGACACGAAAAAAGGAGTGAATTGCCTCGCGAAACACTTTCGGTGTGGCGAAGTAGACATTGTTACGCACCTGCTCGTTCATATATTTCCATAATCGCTCTATGGGATTGAGATTAGGACTGTAAGGTGGCAAGTAATGCAACTCAATGTTGAGGATCTCGGCGATATCTTTCACCAAATCGGTACGGTGATAACCCGCCCCATCCAAGATGAGATGAATTTTCTGCGAAAGCGGATAGGTTTCTCGAATGGCACCGAAAAAATACGCCACATTTTCCGCGTTAATGCTCGGATATTCACGAATAATAGTCTCTTCAATACACTGTAAATTAAGGGCGCCCATGATGTTGAGTCGGGTACGGCTGCCTGTAGTTTCAATCATTTTGACGTGCTTTACCCCTGATTTTATCCAGCCATAGCTTAATTTTGTAGACTGTGAGGGATGCACAGCATCAATAAACAGAATCGGCTCATTCTGACCGAATTCGTCTTTCAGGGCGTGGTAGGCCTCAATAAATTGTTGCTGTTTATCCGCATCAAATTTATGAGGAACCCCTTTCGGCTTCTTGTAACTGAACCCTTGACGGTGAAGCCATTTGGTCATCCCGGCCACGGTGAACGAAACCTGCCAGCGTGCCTGGACATAGGCCACAATGTGTGCGGTAGTATGCATCAGATTCACCGTCAAATAATCCACCAGTTCAGCGGTTTGCCGGGCAGACAGATGGCTTTCAGAACCGCCATTTTCAGGGGCGAGTTTTTCCTGACTGAAATAATCTTTCAGATGACGACTGACAGTGCTTTCATGAATACGTAAGGCCTGAGCAATCATCTGAGCAGTCCAGCCCTCGGAAGCCAAAAGAACCGCTTTGATGCGGTCGCGAACGCGTCCATCACGCGTTGTATCATGCATCAGTTCGAGGGCGTGTTTTTGGTCTGGTGTCAGATGAATTTTCATGGTTGCAAGCATGATCTGATTCGGATAAGAAATCAAGCATCTTCAATGATGATTGGTATA
>NZ_CAWMEB010000154.1:0-7791 GCF_963866145.1 Xenorhabdus sp. NBAII XenSa04 | reverse complement strand
CGCCGGCTTTGAGGATAGCCAACAAGCCGACGACCATTTCTAAACTGCGTTCAACACAGATAGCAACGCGATCATCAGGCTGGACGCCCAGTGCAATCAGATGATGGGCCAACTGGTTAGCGCGGCGGTTCAGTTCATCGTAGCGGAGGGATTGACCTTCAAATACCACGGCGATGGCGTCAGGGGTCAGGTCAGCCTGTTGCTCAAACAATTCATGGATCAGGGCTTCTTGTGGGAAGTCAGCCTGTGGGGCGTTGAAATCGACCAGTACCTGCTGGCGTTCGGCAGCAGGTAGCATAGGCAGGGACTGGATAACTTGTGTGGCATCTGTTGCCATTGCTGTCAGAATGTTTTTGAAATAACTCCCTATACGAATCACAGTTTCCTGATCGAACAAATCAGTTGCATACTCCAGTTTACCAACCAAACCGGCGTCGGTTTCAGTAAGCGACAGTGTCAGGTCGAATTGGGTACTGCACTGTGATTGCTCAATAAGGGTGAGTTCCAGACCGGGTAACTTCAGTTCCTGAGCCGGAGTATTGTTCAAAGCCAGCATGACTTGGAAAATTGGGTTGTAACTCATGTTGCGGGCGGGCTGTAATACTTCCACCACCTGTTCGAACGGCAGATCCTGATGAGCATAAGCAGCCAGTGTACGTTCGCGAACCTGAGCAAGCAGTTCCGCCACAGTATTGCACTGACCAGATTCGATACGTAAGGCCAACGTGTTGACAAAGAAGCCAATTAACTCTTCGGTTTCTCTGTTCTGGCGGTTGGCAACAGGAGTGCCAATCACGATATCATCCTGACCACTGAGACGAGCAAGGACAATAGACCAAGCCGCGAGCAGGGTCATAAATAAAGTTGTATTTTGGTGCTGTCCAAGTGCCTTAAGTGCGGTTAGTAATCCTGCGTCGAGATGGAAAGGCACCTGGCTGCCAGCATAGTGCTGTACTGATGGTCGTGGCCGATCCATAGGCAGTTCCAACAGGGCTGGCGCTCCTTGAAGCTGAGCACACCAGAAATTACGTTGTTCAGTAAGTACGTCGCCCTGCAACTGGTTGCGCTGCCAGACAGCATAGTCAGCGTACTGGATGGGCAATGGTGGTAAGGCAACATCGTGACCGGAAAGGATAGCCTGATAAGACGCTGCCAGCTCACGAATTAAAATACCAGTAGACCAGCCATCGGAGATAATATGGTGCTGGGTAAACAGCAGCACATGCTCCTCGTCAGCCAGTTGCAGCAATTGACCACGGACCAGCGGGCCTTGAGTAAGATTGAAAGGCGTACGAGCTTCACATTCAGTGAGTTCGGCAACGCGATGGATGCGGGCCGTTTCGCTCAGGGAACGCAGATCCAGATGGGAAAGCGTAAAACCAATATCTGCATGGTCAATCTGCTGACAGGGCTGACCGTCAACCAACGTAAAGTGAGTGCGCAGGCTTTCTTGACGGGCAACAAGGGTATCGAGAGCCGTGGTAAGCGCTTGATAGTTAAGCTTACCGCAAAGTCGCAATACCACCGAGATATGGTAGGCCTGACTAGCGGCGGGATCGAGTTGGTCAAGGAACCACAACCGCTGCTGAGCAAAAGAGACAGGTAGCGGCAGGCCGCGATCGGCAACAGGTATCGCAGTCTGAATGGTTACGGAAATATCAATAAGCGTTCGAGCGAGATCAATAAGCACAGGCTGGGCAAAAATCTGAGCAAGCGGCAGATCCCGTGCCAACATCTGGCGTATACGTGTCGTGCATTGAACCGCAAGTAACGAATGACCGCCAAGCTCAAAGAAATGATCATAACGACCCACGCGCTCCAGTCCCAACAAGTCTTGCCAGATCTGAGCCAGCACCGTTTCCACTTCACCAACAGGGGCTTCATAATCACGTACAGCCACGGCAGACTGATTAGGTGCGGGCAGTGCCTTACGGTCAAGTTTGCCATTAGGCGTAAGCGGGAAGGTTTCCAACATCACAAAAGCGCTGGGGATCATGTATTCAGCCAAATGCTGAGTCAGTTGCTGGCGCAGTTCAGCCGGGATCAGTTCAACGCCGGATTGCGGCTGGAGATAGGCCACCAAACGGGTATCGCCCGGAATATCTTCGCGCGCAATGACAATAGCTTCATTGACCCCCGGACACTGAGTAAGTTGTGCTTCTATCTCACCAGGCTCAATACGGAAGCCACGGATCTTGACCTGAAAGTCGTTGCGCCCCAAATAGTCAATATTGCCATCGGGCAGCCAGCGACCGAGGTCACCGGTCTTGTACATTCGGGCATTAGGTGTAGTTGAGAACGGGTCAGGAATAAAGCGCTCCGCTGTCAACTCTGGGCGGTTAAGATAACCGCGGGCAACACCGACGCCACCAATATAAATCTCACCAGTAACACCAAAGGGCAGCAACTGGCCTTGTTTATCCAGAATATAGATCTGGGTGTTAGCCATTGGCCGGCCGATGCTGGGTTGCGACAATGATAAATCAACCGGACAGAGAGTGGCGTCTACTGTACATTCTGTTGGTCCGTAAACGTTGATGAAACGGGTCGTTTCTATTTCTTGCAGTCTGGACCACATTAAAGGAGAAATAGTATCCCCGCCAATCAGTGCCAACTTGGGTTGATAACCGGCACGTGTTCCCAGTCCGGCGTCCAACAGCCACTGCAATTGAACCGGCGTACAGTCGAACATGTCCACAACGTGGCGTGCAAAATAGTGCCAGAGCTGCTGGCCATCGGCACGAATATCTTCAGGAACGATGATCAATGTATGACCTGAAAGCAATTGGAGCCAGATTTTCACCGAGGCATCGAACACAATACTGGCATTCATGGCTATGCGACACGGTTGTTGGAGGTCGAGCGCTGCATTCAATCCGGTATAAAGATTGATGACATTTCTGTGCGCCACCATGACCCCTTTGGGCTGTCCCGTGGAACCGGAGGTGTAAATCACATAGGCCAGATGGTGTGGGGTTAGTCCCAGCGTTTGAGCATCGGGATTGTTTTCAGATCCCTCATCAAAAACAGATAGCGGCTGATCAAGTAATATGCGGGGTAGATTGCTGTCCAGCATATCAACCAGGGTGGACTGCGTGAGCAGAGCTACCGGTGCAGCATCGTCGAGCATGTAAGTCAATCGTTCGGCTGGGTAGGCTGGATCCAGTGGCACATAGGCACCACCCGCTTTAAGGATAGCCAGCAGTCCCACCATCATCTCCAGACTACGTTCAACACAGATAGCCACCCGATCATCCGGACGTACTCCTATGGCAATTAGATGATGAGCCAGACGATTGGCCTGGCAGTTCAGTTCACGGTAGCTGAGAGACCGATCTCCGAATACCACAGCAGTGGCGTCAGGCGTGCGTACTGCTTGTTGTTCAAACAGTTCATGGATCAGCGTTTCTTGTGGGAAATCAGTCTCGGTGTTATTGAACTCTATCAATAATTGCTGGCGTTCATCGGCAGGCAGGATTGATAGACCCAAAACAGACTGCTGAGGTGCGTTTGCCAAAGCTTCAACTAAGTTGTTGATAGTTGTGACCAGATAATCTGCTATCCGGGCGGGATCAATTGTAGCGACGGCTTTGACGACTATGCTGAAATCTTCCCCAAAGTCATCCACCGAAAGGGTCAATGGGTAGTTAGTACGCTCCTCAGCAGACAACAGACGCATGCCATCCCAGACTGTATCATCTGTCTCTGGCTGGCTATGGCGATAATTGAGTAAGGCACTGAACAATGGCATTGGTGGCATCACACTACTGCAACGTTGGGCCAGAGCTAAAGAAGCCTGCTCATGCTCAAGCAGTGCCGTCAAATCATGGTAAGTGTCTTGCACCACTTCCAATACACTGCGACCGGCAAGAGATATCCGCACTGGCAGGGTATTGATAAACATGCCCATCACCCGATCGGCGCCGGCAAAGCCTTGCAAACGGCCAAGCAGTACGGTGCCGAAAACGACATTCTCAAGGCCGCTGGTTTGTGCCAGTACCTGTGCCCAGGCGACATGGAATAATACACCCGGACTGATACTCAGATGGCGGGCCTGATTGCGGATTTCCTGTGCCAGTGCCGGCTCCAGCGGGAGATTCACTTCGAGTATGCCTTCACCGTCACCCTGTACATTGAGCAGGTCGAAGGGAGCCGTTGGTGTGTCGATATCAGCAAGTCTGGAACGGAAATAGGTCTCATGTGCCGAGATTGGCACGTTGAGTGTCTGGGCAATAAAGTTGCGGTAAGGTAATGGGACGGTCAGAGTTTCTGCTTGCCCTTTCAACAGTAAGCGAATTTCGTCAGTGATAAGCTCCATCGTTACATGGTCGCCTATCAAATGATGAATACTTAAAGCAAGTAGCCATTCATTGCTGGTCGGATCGAGAGCAATATCGGCCGTGAACAGTGGTGCCTGATTCAGGTTGAGCCGCCGCTGACGCGGATCAGTGTGCGCTTGTAACTGAGCCAGCACATTGTCTGAAGAGGTTGGAACAAAGGGACTGATCGACAACGGTGCCTGACGCCAGACAACCTGTACAGGTTGGGACAATTCCTGCCAACAGATGGCGGTGCGCAGGATATCATGGCGATCAATAACTTGTTGCAGGGCGCCCAGGAAAGCATCGAGACGTGCACGGCTATCAAAGGCAATCAGGCTGTTTAACAGGTAGACATCGCCTTGCTCCTGTAGCTGATGGTGGAACAAAATGCCTTCCTGTAACGGTGCGAGAGGATAGATATCCTGCACATTAGCGGCACCGCCAGCCACACTCTCAACAATGATGTCAATTTCCGCCTGAGATAATGTTACCAGCGGCAGCATATCTGGCGTAATAGTGTCACAATCCGTGCTGATTAGGTTGGGTGGCACGTTCAGGGCGGTTTTGCCAGTCGCCTCTATTGTCAGGCGAGTCGCCATCACTTCCAGCGTCGGCGAAGTGAAAACCGCTTTGACATCAAGTGCAAGGTTACGTTGGCGCAGTTGTTCAATCAGGCTGACAACCAACAGTGAATGACCTCCCAACTCAAAGAAATTGTCGTAACGTCCGACACGCTCTAACCCCAACAGATTTTGCCAGATTTGAGCTAATGTCGTTTCCCGTTCGCCAACAGGAGACTCATAATCACGGGTTACCAGCGCTGATTGGTCTGGCGCGGGCAGCGCTTTACGGTCAAGTTTGCCATTGAGTGTAAGGGGGAACGTTTCTAACATCACAAAGGCGCTGGGCAGCATATAATCTGCCAAACGGGTACTCAGTTGTTCTCGCAGGTTAGCGGCATCCAGCGTGACATCAGGCTGTGGCACGATGTACGCCACTAGACGTTTCTCGCCATTATCTTCTTCACGTGCAGTAACGACGGTATCCTTGACACCTGCACAATGGGTCAATTGTGCTTCGATTTCGCCCAGCTCAATACGGAACCCGCGGATCTTAACCTGAAAGTCATTACGGCCGAGGTAAACAATCGTGCCATTTGGCTGCCAGCACCCCAGATCGCCGGTCTTATACATTTTGGCATTCGGTTGCATACTGAATGGATCGGTGACAAATCGCTCTTCTGTCAGTTCTGGGCGATTCAGATAGCCACGAGCCACCCCCGCACCGGCAATATAGATCTCTCCAGTGACACCGAGTGGTACAGGTTGTCCTTGTGTATTAAGAATATAAATGCGGGTATTGGCAATCGGGCGACCAATTGACAACGTTTCGGTTGCATCCAGTACCTCACCGCTGTCCAGTGTCATTGCGGTGGTAATGACAGTAGTTTCGGTTGGTCCGTAGGTATCGATCCAGCGGCAGTGCCGGGTTTCAGGCATGGATTGCCAATCGATAAGATGACGGGATTCAGCCTTTTCACCACCGACCGTGATTGAGCGCAGAGAAGGGCTGAAACCACAGCGGCCTGCTTTCATCTCTTGTACCCACTGGTGCCAGAAGGCAGTCGGCAGATCTACTACGCTGATAGCCTGTTTCTGTAGGAAATGGCTAAAGGTCGTATCCGGTATCCGAATATGCGCTGGGCGCAGGATTAAGGTGGCACCGACAGACAATGTTGGGAAAATTTCAGACACAGCAGTATCAAAGGCAATCGTGGCGAATTGCAGAACACGATCAGTCGATCTGAGTTCACTGATCTGACACTGGGTATGGATAAAGTTCACCACATTGTGGTGTTCAATCATCACGCCTTTAGGTAATCCAGTGGAACCAGAGGTATAAATCACATAGGCCAGATGATGTGCTTGTAACCCCAACTGTCTTGGATCAGGATTGGCAACCGATTGTTGGGCAACTGAGTTCAGATGGTTGGCATGATCTAATAACCATACAGGGATATCGGCTATCGGCAAATGCGCGTGTAAATGTTGCTGAGTGAGCAGTAACTTGGGCGTACTGTCAGACAAAGCATGTGCCAGCCGTTCGTTTGGATATTCAGGATCGAGCGGAACATAACCCGCTCCGGCTTTTAATATACCCAGTATACCAATCACCATATCCAGGCTGCGCTCGACACAAATCGCCACCCGATCATCGGAACGTACACCAAATTCAATCAAAGCATGGGCTATTTGGTTGGCACGCTGATTTAGCTCATCATAGCTAAGCGACTGTTTCTCAAATACCACTGCAGTAGCATCAGGTGTACGTTTAACCTGCTGCTCAATCAATTCATGGATAAGCACTTTTTGCGGGAAATCCACTTGTGTCGCATTGAAGTTCACCAGTAGCTGCTGACGTTCTGCTGCTGGCAAAATTGGCAGGTTCAGAATAGGCCGCTGTGGATCGGTTTTCAGCGCTTCAATTAGTCCGCTAATGGCGGTAACCAGATAATTGACTACCCGGACAGGATCAACCTCCGCAATACTTTGAACTATCAAGTTAAAATCTTCCCCCAGATCATCCACGGAGAGATCAAGTGGATAGTTGGTGCGTTCTTCTGCGCTCAATATACGCATACCGTCCCAAATCTGGTTCACCGTATTTGGCTGGCTATGGCGGTAGTTAAACAGAGCGCTGAATAGTGGCAACGGCGGATTTACGCCACTACAGCGTTGCGCCAATGTCAGAGGGGCTTGTTCATGCTCCAGCAGTGATGTCAGATCGCGATAGGTAGCCCGTACCACCTCCAGCACACTACGATTAGCAAGCGTGATCCGCACTGGCAGCGTATTGATAAACATCCCCATCACCTGATCGGCACCGGTAAAACCTTGCAGGCGACCGAGCAGTACAGTGCCGAAGACGACATCGTCACGGTCACTGGTTTGCGCCAGTACCTGTGCCCAGGCAACGTGGAACAGTACGCCGGGGTTGATACCCAGACGACGAGCCTGAGTACGTATCGCCTGTGCCAGAGTGGTATCCAGCCGCAAACGGGCTTCGGTAATATCCTTACCGTCTCCCTGTACATTAAGCAGGCCAAAGGGGGCGGTTGGCGCATCAACGTCGGCAAGTTGGGCGCGGAAGTAGTCCTCATGTACAAAGGCGGGTACGCTCAGGGTTTGAGCGATAAAGTTGCGGTAAGGGATTGTTACAGGCAGAGTTTCGGGTTGCCCCTGCAACAGTAAACGGATCTCGGCGACGATAAGTTCCAGAGTCATATGGTCGCCAATTAGATGATGAAAATTCAGGGCTAACAGCCATTCATTGTTGGCTGGGTCGTGAGCAATGCTGGTGGCCAGTAATGGTGCCTGACTCAAATCAAGATGACACCGACGTGGATCGGTGTGGGCCTGTAATTGGGCCGGGATATTGTCTGCGGAGGTTGGCACAAAAGTTGTTACAG
>NZ_CAWMEB010000153.1:0-302 GCF_963866145.1 Xenorhabdus sp. NBAII XenSa04 | reverse complement strand
TTCCCGCCATTCTCCCTTCAACATAAGTAACCCGAATTAATGAAATGGATAGTGCGCTGGGCAAAGCTGTACTGATCCTGCGGGTGAAATTCCCGTCGTAGAATGGGGTTAGCCAGACCACTACGTAGTGAGTTTTGCGTTTCCGGTGGTAACAAAGGAGACGAAGAGTAGACAGCGAAACAGTTGCCAGCCATTGGCAAAATTAGTCTTCACCCACTCACCTCATCCATCCTCTTCGCCGCCAAAATAACCGTGTTAAGCCGAACGGGTTTTTCCGTGATCTTCGGCAACCGTAACGTCAC
>NZ_CAWMEB010000152.1:0-8123 GCF_963866145.1 Xenorhabdus sp. NBAII XenSa04 | reverse complement strand
CGCACCGCCACCGTATTTAGATGAGCCCCTGAGAGAAATCTCAGGGGTTTTTTGCTATTTGTTGAATTTCTTGTGGCAGAAGTTGCAATCAGTTATTGAGATGTCATATTAATGGAGGAAATCACATTGAGGTAGGTTGGGGGCCACTTGATACGAAATAGTTACGTAAGAAAAATCCGTGCGAAAAAAAATCACATGCAAAAAAATTATGCTGTGAGATATGTTGCCGGCCAACCTGTAGAACGGGTTTTTCCTGTTTTTAAACAGTTAGTTGAAAAAACCTCACTACCACATGAACCCCTCCTTGCCGATAATAGCGGATTTTCTGTTGCCATTTGGAATATTCATAAGCAGCAACGTCCATTATGGCAAAATGTCTTAGCCTCTTTAATTGAGGAGAGTGACCTTATCTTACTGCAAGAAGCACAAACGACTCCTGATTTGCTGAAATTTGTTGCAGCCAGTGGTTTGATTGCAGATCAAGTCCCTGCATTTGCTATTCCCCAACATCCATCAGGTGTGATGACATTAGCTTCAGCTTCCCCCATCTACTGTTGCCCATTACGGGAAAAAGAACCGATAATCAGGCTTTCAAAATCATCACTTATCACAATTTATCCTTTATCTGATGGTCGACAATTAATGGTAGTTAACGTACATGCCATTAATTTCAGCTTTGGTATTGATGTTTATAGCCGGCAGTTGAATAACATTGGTATCTATATCAGTATGCATGATGGCCCGGTGATATTTGCTGGTGATTTTAATGCCTGGAGTCGTCGGCGGTTTAAAGTGCTGGAGCGTTTTGCTCAACGTATGGGGCTTAAAGAAGTCTACTTTAATGATGATCACCGAACGATTGTATTTGGTAAACCCTTAGATTTTGTTTTTTACCGTGAGTTAAACGTTCTGAGTGCAACCGTTTTAACGACCGTCGCTTCTGATCACAATCCGCTTATGGTCAGGTTTTCGTTATAGAATACATAGATGATAATTGACGTAGAGAATTAAACAGGGGAAGAGAAAAAACGCCGGAAGAATACCGGCGCTTTTGAAGGTAAGTTCTATTGGTTAGAAAGATGGGGCACGGCTATTTTTTTCTTTACACCGAAAAAATATGCGAGGGTTAGAACAAGCACCCAACCTACTCCTACATATAAGGCGTCCCTCGTCTGATCGAAAAAGCCGAGTAACAAGATGACTGCACTCATGAAAACAATCGTAATTGCAGGCGCTATTGGCCACATGGGTACTGGAAATTTTAAGGTCTTGATTTCTTCTACACTCATCTTACGACGCATAGCTACATGAGAAAGTAAAATCATCAGCCATACCCAAACTGTTGCGAATGTTGCAACTGACGCAATAAGGATAAAAATATCATCAGGGAGCAGATAATTGAGCAATACACCGAGTAGCAGAACAGTAATCATGACCAGAACGGTCATCCACGGAACACCATTACTGGTCAGTTTTTTGAATGACTCCGGTGCCTGTCCTTCTTGAGCCATGCCATACATCATTCTTCCGGCACCAAAAATATCGCTGTTAATAGCTGAAATAGCCGCAGTAATCACAACAACATTCAGAATATTTGCGGCTGAGCTAATTCCCAAATTAGAAAAAATTTGTACAAATGGGCTTCCGTTCTGACCGATTTGATTCCACGGATAGATGCACATCAGAATACATAAGGTCAGGACATAAAAGATCAAAATACGGAATGGAACAGCATTAATGGCTTTAGGTATTGTTTTTACCGGATCTTTAGCTTCACTGGCAGTAATACCAATAACTTCTATCCCCCCAAAAGCAAACATCACAATGGCAAATGAGGCAATCACACCACTAATGCCATTTGGCATAAAGCCCCCATGTTCCCATAAATTGGCGATACCTGTAGTATATTCAGTCGCTTGACCAAAACCATAGATCATAATTACCAGGCCACCAATGATCATGGCAATAATGGCAGTAACTTTAACGATAGAAAGCCAAAACTCCATTTCACCAAAAATCTTCACATGGCATAGGTTTAGCGCCCCGATAAAACATACGATACCCAGAACCCAAATCCATTGATCGACATGCGGGAACCAAAGTTTCATATACATGCCGAATGCAGTAATATCAGCGAGGCAAACAAACAGCATTTCAAGAACATAGATCCAGCCAGTCAGGAAACCGGCTAATGGCCCCAGATAATGGCTGGCATACTGTGAAAAGGAACCGGAAACAGGATGGTGAACGGCCATTTCTCCAAGTGCTCTCATCACCATAAATACGGCAGCACCGCCGATTAAATAGGCCAGCAATACAGCAGGGCCTGCTTGCTGAATTGCAGCTGCTGAGCCATAAAACAGCCCTGTGCCTATTGCAGAGCCTAAAGCCATGAAGCGGATATGCCTCACACTCAGGCCCTGTTTAAGCTGATTTTCATTGTTTTGCATTCGTTAATCCCATCTATCTTTCATGCCAGAGAGTATTTTCAGGCATACGCTATTTCAGGCATACAATGCCGTGTCTGGCGTCAGATGCCAGTAAAAGCAACCTCGTACCATACCATAAAGATGGATGTTCGCGGGATAGATATCTGTAATAATAACGGGCAGTTTATTAAAACCAGAGTTTTTTTATGATCTACCCAATAAATGAAATGTTCCAGACTTTGCAGGGGGAAGGGGTATTTACCGGTGTTCCTTCTGTTTTCATTCGATTACAAGGATGTCCAGTAGGGTGCAGTTGGTGTGATACCAAGCATACTTGGGAAAAAAAGGTTGATAAGCAGCAGCCGATGGAAAACATCTTGGTGAAATCGCAGGATAGCGATATATGGGGGGTAGCAACGCCACGGCAAATGATTAATTTATTCACTCGCCAGGGATACACTGCACGTCATGTTGTTATTACTGGTGGAGAGCCGTGCTTGTACGATTTACGTCCCTTAACTGAAACGCTGGAAAGAGAGGGTTACCAGTGTCAGATCGAGACCAGTGGCACACATGCAATCTGTTGTTCTGATAAAACTTGGGTAACAGTTTCACCAAAAGTGAAAATGCGTGGTGGATACAAGGTCTTGCCAGAAGTTATGCAACGGGCAAACGAAGTTAAACATCCTGTCGGTCGGGAGCGCGATATTGAAGCATTAGACGAACTTCTAACCATGCTTAATGAAGATAATGCGCCGGTTATTGCTTTACAGCCTATCAGCCAGAAAGAGGAAGCTACTCGTTTATGTATTGAAACCTGCATTGCCCGTAACTGGCGTTTTTCCATGCAGACACACAAATACTTAAATATCGCCTGATGTGAATTGAATTTTCATATATGCATTCAGCACCAACACCTGGTGCTGAATGTTTTACTCTCCACGATAGATACAACCTGCGCTACAGGTTTCTTTTACCATGACGGCACTGAGTTGTGGCAAAGTGGGTTTTAGCTCTCTCCAGATCCATTTGGCCAGAACTTCGCTGGTTGGATTTTCCAGACCAGGGATCTCATTGAGGTAGTGGTGATCAAGCCGTTCCCAAATTGGTTTGAAAGTAGCTTTTACATCGGCAAAGTCCATGAGCCATCCGCTATGGGGATCAACATCACCGGTAATTTCCAGACGTACCATAAATGAGTGCCCATGTAGGCGGCCACATTTATGCCCTTCAGGAACATGTGGCAGGCGATGCGCCGCTTCAAATTGAAAATCTTTAAAGATGGTAGTGCTCATAATACTTTTTCCTGATTTCAAAAGGCCGGCTATTCTACCTGAACTTTCGGGCTTAACGTGATTTTTCTGTAGAAATAAAATCCAGTGTTTAACAACTTTATCGATATATTAAATCTGTAAATAAAGTTAGGTAATTTAGTTATTAGATATTGCAAACCTTTCTTTAATTCCAGTGTCAGTTGTGGGATAACCTTATGATTAATCCATGTTTATGATGATTGTTTATCATGATGATTGTTAATCGTGGATATTGGCTATCGCAAAGGGCTCTGGATAATGACCGCAAAACCACCTCCAACTGCATTATTACCTGTTTCTCCGGAACAATTGTCACGCCTGCAATCTGCGGTCAGTGATTTTTCTCCACATCAATTGGCTTGGTTATCAGGCTATTTTTGGGGAATGTTAAACTCCCAACCACAAGCCAACGCTGTGGCACCTGCGCCAACTGTTCCCGAACAGGAAACGGTAACACTGATTTCTGCTTCTCAGACGGGTAATGCCCGTCGTTTGGCGGAACAACTCAGAGATGTTTTACTGACACAAAAGCTGAATGTGAATTTAGTTAATGCTGGTGATTATAAATTCAAACAGCTCGCAAAAGAACGGGTATTGATTATTATTGCTTCGACACAGGGTGAAGGTGAGCCAGCCGAAGAAGCTGTAGCACTCTATAAATATCTGCACTCCAAAAAAGCAGCTCCGATGAACGAGACGGTTTACGCTGTGTTTGGTTTGGGAGATACCTCTTATGAACACTTCTGTCAGGCGGGTAAAGACTTTGATCGCCGCCTGAGTGAATTAGGCGCACAGCGGTTATTGGATCGTGTTGATGCTGATGTGGAATATCAGGACGTAGCAGCCCAATGGCGTCAACAAATAACGGATATCTTGAAACAGCGTGTACCGGCCTCGACTGATACAGCTATAGCTACAACTCAAATGAGGACTACTAGTGAAGTTATCACCAGTCCTTATACTAAAGAAACTCCGCTAACTGCCTCTCTGTTAGTTAACCAAAAAATCACAGGCCGTGGCTCTGATAAAGATGTCCGCCATATTGAAATTGATCTGGGAGATGCAGGCTTGCATTATCAGCCTGGTGACGCACTGGGTGTTTGGTTTGAAAACGATCCTGCGTTAGTCGATGAACTGATTAACTTGCTCTTTCTGGAAGGAACTGAACCTGTCAATATGCATGGAAAATCATTGACTCTGCGTGAGGCTCTGAGCAGTCATATTGAATTGACTCAAAACACGGTAGTCATTGTCGAAAAATATGCTGCATTAACGAAAGATGAAAAGTTACTTGCTTTAGTCACTGATAAACCGGCACTACAGCTATACGCACAAAAAACACCCATTGTGGATATGGTCAGGCAAGTAGTCTTGCGTCCTGAAGCCCAACAATTTATCGATATATTGCGCCCACTAACCCCGCGGCTTTACTCCATCTCCTCCTCACAAGATGAAGTCGAAAATGAGGTGCATATTACGGTTGGTGTTGTTCGATATGACATAGAAGGACGATCCCGTACTGGCGGGGCATCGGGCTATCTGGCAGATAGATTACAAGAAGATGACAGTATCCGTGTTTTTATCGAGCATAACGATAATTTCCGTTTACCTGCTGATCCTCAAACACCAATCATTATGATTGGCCCCGGCACAGGGATTGCACCATTCAGAGCGTTTTTACAACAGCGAGATCATCAGGGCGCTGAAGGTAAAAACTGGTTGTTCTTTGGTAATCCCCATTTTATAGAAGATTTCTTGTATCAGGTTGAATTTCAGCGTTATGTCAAAGAGGGGTTATTGACTCGCATTGATTTGGCTTGGTCACGGGATCAACAGCATAAGGTTTACGTACAGGACAAATTGCGTGAGCAGAGTGAAGAAATCTGGCGTTGGATCCAAGAGGGAGCACATTTATACGTCTGTGGAGATGCCAATCGTATGGCAAAAGATGTGGAACAGGCATTGCTGGATATCATTTCACAACAAGGTGGTATGGATGCAGAACAGGCCGATGAGTTTTTGAGTGAACTTCGCCTTGAGCGCCGTTATCAGAGGGATGTTTACTAGCGTGGGCAATAAAAAAACCGTAAGTATGAAAACCGACGGGCAATGAAAACAATGAGCAATGAAAAACAAGGTCCTTTAATTGTTGAAGGTAAACAGGCTGACAGTGAACGCATGAAGTTAGAAAGTAACTATTTACGCGGGACGATCAGCGAAGATCTAAAAAATGGGCTGACAGGCGGATTTGAAGGCGATAACTTTCTCCTTATCCGTTTCCACGGTATGTATCAGCAAGATGATCGTGACATCAGGGCAGAACGTGCGGAACAAAAACTGGAACCTCGCCATGCTATCATGCTGCGTTGTCGCTTACCGGGAGGCATTATCACTCCCCGCCAATGGTTGGGTATCGATCAGTTTGCGACAGAGAACACCCTGTATGGCAGTATCCGGTTGACTAATCGGCAAACATTCCAATTTCATGGCATTTTAAAAAACAACCTCAAACCAGTGCATCAATTACTGGCTCAAATGGGGCTGGATTCACTGGCAACGGCCAATGATGTTAACCGTAACGTATTGTGTACCTCAAACCCGGTACAGTCTGCGTTGCATCAGCAGGCTTATGAATGGGCGAAGAAAATATCGGAGCATCTTCTGCCGCGTACTAACGCTTACGCAGAAATCTGGCTGGACAAAGAAAAAATCGCGACAACCGATGAAGAGCCGATCCTGGGTAAAACTTATTTGCCTCGCAAATTCAAAACATCAGTTGTGATCCCGCCGCAAAATGATGTTGATCTGCATGCCAATGATATGAACTTTGTCGCTATCGCAGAGAATAATCGGCTGATCGGTTTTAATGTGCTGGTGGGGGGGGGATTAGCTATGACTCACGGCGATAAGAAAACATTCCCACGTTTGGCGAGTGAATTTGGTTATATTCCGCTAGAGTATACCTTAGCGATTGCTGAAGCCATTGTGACAACACAGCGTGATTGGGGCAACCGAACCGATCGCAAAAATGCCAAAACTAAATATACCCTTGAGCGTGTCGGTGTTGAAACTTTCAAACAAGAAGTTGAGAAGCGTGCGGGTGTAAGATTTGAACCGATCCGTCCTTATGAATTGACTGGTCGGGGAGATCAAATTGGCTGGTTAAAAGGTATTGATGACCAATGGCACTTAACCCTGTTTATTGAAAATGGCCGCTTACTGGATTACCCGAACAAACCGTTAAAAACCGGGATTGCAGAAATTGCCAAAATACACAAAGGTGATTTTCGTTTGACTGCGAATCAAAACCTGATTGTGGCAGGCGTGCAGGAGAGTGAAAAAGCACGCATTGAAGAAATTGCCCGTTCACATGGCCTGATTGATAACAATGTGACTTCTCTGCGCCACCATTCTATGGCGTGTGTTTCGTTTCCGACATGCCCGCTGGCGATGGCAGAAGCTGAGCGTTTCTTACCGACCTTTGTCGATCATGTCGATGCTTTAATGGCAAAACATGGCGTCAGTCACGAACATATCGTTCTGCGTGTTACAGGTTGCCCGAATGGGTGTGGTAGAGCGATGTTGGCAGAAATAGGGCTGGTGGGTAAAGCGCTTGATCGTTATAACCTGCACCTTGGTGGAAATCGCAATGGCAGCCGCATTCCCCGTATGTATCGGGAAAACATCACCTCAGCCGAGATTTTGACGATACTGGACGAGTTGATTAGTCACTGGGCAATAGAACGTAATGAGGATGAAGCTTTTGGTGATTTCTTGATCCGCGCCGGTATTATTAAACCAGTCCTGAATTCAGCCGTTGACTTTTACGATTGGCAGGAGGCGATATGAACCCGCTCTGCTTATCTGAGCTATTGGTTTTGAATACTGAGCAGCGCACGGAAGCGCTTGCCGAAATAAACCAACAACTGGAATTGCTGGATGCCCGTCAGCGTGTAATCTGGGCATTGGAACACCTGCCCGGCGAATTTGTTCTTTCTTCCAGTTTTGGTATTCAGGCGGCAGTCTGCCTGCATCTGATCACACAGGAATACCCTGATATCCCCGTTATCCTGACCGATACCGGTTATCTGTTTCCGGAAACCTATCGGTTTATTGATAAGCTGACTGACAAATTGAAACTGAACTTAAAAATATTTCGTGCAGAACAGAGCCCAGCCTGGCAGGAAGCACGCTATGGGAAACTGTGGGAACAAGGAATAGAAGGCGTTGAGCACTATAACCAAATCAATAAAGTCGAACCGATGAACCGCGCATTGAAAACATTACGTGCACAAACCTGGTTTGCAGGTTTACGTCGCCAGCAATCGGAAAGTCGTGCTAATTTGCCGGTACTGGCGGTTCAACGTGATATATTCAAAAT
>NZ_CAWMEB010000151.1:0-1063 GCF_963866145.1 Xenorhabdus sp. NBAII XenSa04 | reverse complement strand
AGACGGTTAGCGCGACAGTTGAGTTCGTCATAACTTAACACCTGCTTTTCAAACACTACAGCAATAGCATTGGGACACTGTGCTGCCTGAGTTTCAACTAATTGATGAATAAGAGCATCCTGTGGGAAATCTGCCTGAATGACGTTGAAGTTGACTAACAGTTGTTGTCGCTCTGAGATTGGCAGAATGGGGATTGGCAGAATAGGTTGCTGTGGATCACGAACTAACGCTTCCACCAGACCGCTGAGAGCAGTGATCAGATAAGTGGTTATACGAATCGGGTCGATACTGGTTACAGTCTGGGCTATCAGGTGGAAATCAACGCCCGTATCATCCACCGATAAAGCGATTGGATAATGAGTTTGTTCTGCTGTTGCGACGATGCGCATACCCATCTGAGTCGTTGTCGCATTTTCTATCTCATTTGCTTGCGAGTGCCGATAATTAAGCAAGGTACTGAACAGTGGCATAGACTGTGCCACGCCACTACAACGTTGTGCCAATGCTAATGGTGTTTGTTCATGCTCCAGCAAGGTTGTCAAATTACGATAAGCCGCCTGTACCGCTTCTTGGACGCTGCTATTTGTCAGAGTGATCCGTATGGGCAGAGTATTGATAAACATACCCAGAGCTTGGCTAGCGCCGCGCCCTACCAGTAATCTGCCCAGTAACACAGAGCCAAAGACCACATCATCACGACCACTGGTTTGTGCCAGTACCTGCGCCCAGGCCACATGGAACAGCACACTCGGACTGACGCCCAGACGACGCGCTTGTGTGCGGATAGCTTCCGCTAATGCAGGTGCGATAGGAAGATGGGTTTCAGCGACGGAATTATCGTTATTTGATATTGAAAGAACACCAAATGGTGCGGTTGGTTCATCAATATCAGCAAGTTGAGCACGGAAATAGTCTTCGTGCACAGCGGCCGGTACGCTCAGGGTTTGAGCGATAAAGTTGCGGTACGGCAACGTTGGGGGCAGTGTCACGACTTCGCCCTGTAGCATTTTGTGCTGTATTTGAGCAATTTCGGCAAAAATCAGCGCCAGTGTCATATGGTCGC
>NZ_CAWMEB010000150.1:0-1979 GCF_963866145.1 Xenorhabdus sp. NBAII XenSa04 | reverse complement strand
GCTGCTTTGCTGGCATCGCTCAAGCAACTGGGACAACACCATAACACCACCTTATTTATGACCCTCCTGGCAGCCTGGAGTATTGTCCTCTCCCGGTTGAGTGGTCAGGATGATATTGTTATCGGTACACCAGTCGCTAATCGCTCACTTCCTGAACTGGAAGGCTTAATTGGCTTTTTTGTGAATACACTGGCGTTGCGTGTGACACCAGGCAATAGTGCTACCATAGCTGATCTGCTTGCACAGGTTCGTGAACGATCACTGGCGGCCTATGCTCATCAGGATCTGCCCTTCGAGCAAGTAGTAGAAGCGCTGCAACCTGAGCGCAGTCTCAGTTACAGTCCCATTTTTCAGGTAATGCTGGCCTTAAATAATACGCCGCCCCAGAAATTAACTCTCCCTGATTTGCAGATCACACGGCTTGAACACCAACGAAATACAGCTCATTTTGACTTAATGTTATCGTTGACCGAAACCGATACCGGTCTGGTTGGAGATTTGGAATACGCCACCGATCTGTTCGATTCTGCAACCGTTGAACGTATAGCCGGTTATTTACGGCAGGTACTGGCAGCAATGGTCGCCGATGCGACACAACCCATTGCCACTCTGTCAATGTTGCCGGGATCAGAACGGCAACAATTGCTGGTAGACTTCAACGCCACCCAGGCAGATTTTCCACAAGATGCCTTGATTCACCAACTGATTGAAACCCAAGTTGCCCGCACTCCCGGTGCAACGGCTGTAGTATGTGGAGATCAAGCATGTGGAGATCAAGCGCTCAGTTACGAAGAACTGAACAACCGAGCCAACCGTCTGGCCCATTATTTGATTACGTTGGGAGTACAACCTGATGACCGGGTGGCGATTTGTGTTGAGCGTAATCTGGAGATGGTGGTTGGCCTGCTTGCCATCCTGAAAGCCGGTGGTGCTTATGTGCCGCTCGATCCGGCTTATCCTGCTGAGCGGCTGGCTTATATGCTGGCAGATGCGGCACCGGTGGCTCTACTGACCCAGACAACACTGGCCGAAAAACTGAATACTCCAGCTACCACGGTGGTGCTTGATGCCCCGGACATTTCCCTGACGTCACAACCCACCCACAATCCAGAGGCACAAGGGTTAAGGCTGACATCACACCATCTGGCCTATGTGATCTACACATCCGGCTCTACCGGTCGGCCAAAAGGTGTGGCGATCACTCACCGCAATGCAGTGAATTTCCTGACCTGGGCACAGCGGACTTTTTGTTTGGAAGAACTGGCGCATACCCTTTTTGCCACTTCGCTGAATTTTGATCTGGCCGTATATGAATGTTTTGCCCCGCTTATTTCGGGAGGGACAGTTCATCTTGTCCCCAATGTGTTGTCGCTGGTCACAACGGAGCAGCCTGTCAGTTTGATCAACACCGTACCTTCTGCCATTACACAGTTAATTGAAGCGAATGCGGTTCCCATGACCGCCAAAACCATCAATTTAGCCGGTGAAGCACTAAAACCCCATGTCATTGAACATCTGTTTGCCCGCGCTTCTGTGCAGAATGTGTGTAATTTATACGGCCCTTCTGAGACAACGACTTATTCAACCTGGGCACGCATGAACCGGGCAGCCGGTTTTGTCGGCCATATCGGCCGCCCAATCGCCAATACCCAGATTTATATCCTTGACCCATATGGTCAGCCGGTGCCGCTTGGTGTGACGGGGGAAATCCATATTGCCGGTGCGGGTGTTGCCCGTGGTTATCTCAACCGTCCTGAACTGACGGCCGAACGTTTCCTGCCTGATCCCTTCTCCGCATTGCCAAGCGCCCGTATGTACAAAACTGGCGACCTCGGCCGTTGGTTACCTGACGGCAATCTTGAATATCTGGGCCGCAATGATTTTCAGGTTAAATTGCGCGGCTTCCGTATTGAACCGGGAGAAATCGAAACCAGATTGATGCAATGTCACGGGGTACGTGAAGCCGTGGTACTGGCGCG
>NZ_CAWMEB010000149.1:0-3949 GCF_963866145.1 Xenorhabdus sp. NBAII XenSa04 | reverse complement strand
GTTGCAGAATCGAACAGATCGGTGGCGTATTCCAAATCTCCAACCAGACCGGTATCGGTTTCAGTCAGGAATAGTGTCAGATCAAATTGGGCGCTCTGGCGTAGCGGTTTGATCGGAGTCAGTTGCAGATCGGGTAACGTCAGGGGCTGAGACGGCGTATTGTTTAAGGCCAGCATTACCTGAAAAATGGGGCTGTAACTGAGGCTACGTTCAGGTTGCAACGTTTCTACTATTTGCTCAAAAGGCAGATCCTGATGAGCATAAGCGGCTAAAGCCCGTTCCCGAACCTGCGCAAGCAAGTCAGCGACACAAGGGTTATCATTCAGCGTGACACGTAAAGCCAGTGTATTGACAAAGAAACCAATCAGACCTTCGAGCTTATGGTGCGGACGATTGGTGACCGGTGTACCGATAACGATATCATCCTGACCGCTCAGCCGGGAGAGTACGATACTCCAGGCCGCCAGAAGAGTCATAAATAGGGTGGTATTATGGTGTTGTCCCAGTTGCTTGAGCGATGCCAGCAAAGCAGCGTCAAGTTCAAAGGACACCTGACTACCGCGATAAGTCTGTACGGCAGGGCGTGGCCGGTCAGTAGGCAGAGCTAATAAAGTCGGGGCGTCCGCCAGTTGTCGACACCAGAAATCACGTTGTACAGCGAGGATATTTCCTTGCAGCCAGTCATGTTGCCAGGCGGCATAGTCGGCATACTGAATGGGGAGAGGCGGCAACGGTTCATCATGACCTTCAAGGGTAGCCTGATAGATCGTACCCAATTCATGCACCAGCACACCGACAGACCAGCCATCAGCGATGATGTGATGCAGCGTTAACAGCAGCACATGCTCCTCGTCGGTCAATTGCAGTAATTGACCGCGAACCAATGGGCCTTGCGTAAAGTTAAAAGGTGTCTGTGTTTCGGTAACAGCAATTTCGGCAATGCGATGAGCCTGTTCTTCTGACGCAAATTGGCGCAGATCCTGACAAGATAAGGCAAAATCAGTACCCGCAGGGTCAATGTGTTGACAAGGCTGCCCGTCAATCAGGTCAAAACGGGTACGCAAACTTTCGTGGCGGGCAATCAGGTAATCAAGTGCGGTCAATAAGACGTGCTGATTAAGTGGCCCTGTCAGACGCAATGCCACTGGAATATGGTAAGCGAGACTGGCAGCCGGATCGAGATGGTGAAGGAACCATAGCCGTTGTTGCGCAAACGATATAGGCAGCGCTTGGTTGCGATCAACCGGGGGAATAACGATTTGTTCAGTTGCTGAAGTATTGGTGAGTACTTGTGCCAGATCTGCCAGCAGAGGGTAGGTAAAGAGTTGTTGTATGAGTAGTTCTCGTGCCAACGTCTGACGCACACGCGAAGCGAGCTGAACAGCAAGCAATGAATGACCACCGAGTTCAAAGAAATGGTCATAACGACCAACTTGTTCCACTTTCAGCAGGTCTTGCCAGATTTGCGCCAGTATGATTTCAGTTTCGCTGACGGGGGCTTCATAACTGCGCACTACGACAGCGGACAAATCTGGCGCGGGTAATGCCTGACGGTCAAGTTTACCGTTGGGCGTCAACGGAAAAGCTTCAAGAGTGACAAAGGCACTGGGTAACATATAGTCGGCAAGGCGTTGCGTGAGTTGCTGACGCAATTCGGCAGGAACTAATTTCACCCCTGCCTGCGGGCACAGATACGCTACCAATCGTTTCTGATTCGGCTCATCTTCACGAACCAATACGACGGCTTCTTTTACTCCGTGACATTGCATCAATCTGGCTTCGATTTCGCCTGGCTCGATGCGGAACCCACGCAATTTAATCTGAAAATCATTGCGGCCGAGATAGTCAATATTGCCATCAGAACGCCAGCGACCGAGGTCACCGGTTTTGTACATACGCGCATCCGATTCGGCAGAGAACGGATCAGGCAAGAAACGTTCGGCCGTCAATTCAGGGCGGTTCAGATAACCGCGGGCAACTCCCACGCCGGCGATATAAATTTCGCCAGCCGTGCCAAGGGGCACCGGTTGACCCTGCGGATCGAGGATATAGATCTGCGTGTTGGCAATCGGACGCCCGATAGGCGGTGCGCCTTCTTCCTGACTATTGCATAGATACATCGCTGAACAGACCGTACTTTCCGTTGGACCGTAGGCATTAATCATACGTCGTTCTGTAGCCCAACGTTTAACCTGTGAAGACGGGCAGGCTTCGCCGCCGACCAGCAGGGTTTCCAGCGTTGCAGGTATAGCATCCAGCGCTGCTAAGGCGGCCGGTGGCAAAAGCACATGCGTGATGGCCTGTATTTCCAGTGTCTCCAAGAGTGCCACACCCGGCAGCAGCGCGATACGCGAAGCCAGATGGAGGCAGGCGCCGCTCAAAAGTGCCATACAACATTCCCAGATACAGGCATCAAAACTGTTTGAAGCAAATTGCAAAATACGGCTGTTGGGGGTGATTGCCAGAGTATTTTGTTGGGTGACAATCAGGTTAGCCAGACCGCGATGCTCAACCATCACCCCTTTAGGCATGCCGGTCGAGCCGGAGGTATAGATCACATAAGCCAGATGATGTGATGTCAGTCCCAGTGTATGTACATCCGGGTTATGAGTCGGTTGTGTTGCCAGAAACGGTTCCAGATCGTCAAATGTCACCGTAAAAATGGGGCTTGTCAGTCTGTCGGGCTGTGTTGTTTGCATCAGCAACGTTTGGGTCAGCAGAACGACCGGCACGGCGTCTTCGAGCATATAGGCCAGCCGCTCCGTGGGGTAGGTAGGATCGAGCGGCACATAGGCGCCGCCGGCTTTGAGGATAGCCAGTAAACCTACCACCATCTCCGGGCCGCGTTCGACACAAATTGCCACCCGGTCATCGGGGCGCACACCTAATGTAATCAGATAATGTGCCAGACGGTTGGCGCGGAGATTAAGTTCGCCATAGCTGATAGCTTGCTCTTCAAACATAACGGCAATGGCGTCGGGATGATGCGCGGCTTGCACCTCGAACAGTTGGTGGATCAGGGCATCTTGCGGGAAGTCTGTCTGAGTTGCATTGAAATCGACTAATAATTTTTGTCGTTCTTCCGACGGTAATATGGGTAACGCTTGAATCAATTTTTGTGGGGCATGAGCCAATGTTTCAACCAGTCCACTAATGGCAGTAACCAGATAAGTGATTACGCGGTTGGGATCGATACCAGTTACAGCCAGAACTGTCAGACGAAAATCGGCGCCCAGATCATCTATCGATAAAGTAAGCGGATAGTGACTTCGCTCTTCAGTTGCGACAATACGTATCCCCGCTTGCGTCATCTCAATGCCATCTGATTGACTATGGCGATAATTGAGCAATGTACTGAACAGAGGCATGGATTGATCCATACCACTACAGCGTTGCGCCAGCACTAATGATGCCTGTTCGTGCTCCAGCAGTGTTGTCAGACTACGATAGATAACCTGCACGGCTTCTTGTACGCTGAGACCAGCCAGAGAGAGGCGCACAGGAAGAGTATTGATAAACAAGCCTGGCGTTCGTGAGGCTCCGGCAATCCCTTGTGAACGTCCCAATAGCACGGAACCAAAGACCACATCATCACGGCCACTGGTTTGAGCCAGTACTTGTGCCCAGGCTACATGGAACAGCACACTTGGGCTGACGCCCAGGCGGCGGGCCTGGGAGCGGATTGCTTCTGCCAGCACAGCATCAAGCGGAAGCTGCGCTTGGCTGACAGTTTTATTGTCGTTTTGTACTTTAAGTATGCCGAACGGTGCGGTTGGCTCGTCAATATCGGCAAACTGAGCGCGGAAATAGGCTTCGTGTACTGCCGCCGGTACGCTCAGGATTCGGGCAATAAAGTTGCGGTACGGCAGTACTGGGGGGAGTGTTTCGGCCTTGCCCTGTAATATTTGGGTAATTTCGGCAAAAATCAACGCCAGTGTCATATGGTCGC
>NZ_CAWMEB010000148.1:0-1001 GCF_963866145.1 Xenorhabdus sp. NBAII XenSa04 | reverse complement strand
TGACTACCGCGATAAGTCTGTACAGAGGGGCGTGGCCGATCAGTGGGAAGCGATAGTAAGGCTGGCGCTTCTTCGAGCTGTGCACACCAGAAATCACGTTGTTCAGTAAGGGCAATCTCTTGCAGCCAATGACGTTGCCAGACAGCATAGTCAGCATACTGAATCGTCAGTGGTGGTAACGGATCATCGTGGCTGTTAAGAATGGCATGGTAGAGAACCTTTAGTTCATGTTCCAGCATTCCCATAGACCAACCATCAGCAATGATATGGTGCAACGTTAATAGCAGCACATGCTCCTCGTCGGTCAATTGCAGTAATTGACTGCGAGCCAAAGGGCCTTGCGTAAAGTTAAAAGGCATCTGTGCTTCAATAGCGACAATTTCAGCAACGTGATGGGCCTGTTTCTCTGAGGCTAACAGGCGTAGATCCTGGCAGGACAGGGAAAAACCAATATCCGCAGGGTCAATATGTTGACAGGGTTGACCTTTAATTAATACAAACCGAGTGCGTAAGCTTTCATGACGAGCGACCAAACGATCAAGAGCGGTGGTTAGGGCGTTATGTTCGAGCGTGCCGGTAATATGTAGCACTAGCGGAATCTGATAAGCCAGACTGGCTGCCGGATCGATTTGAGCAAGGAACCATAACCGCTGTTGGGAGAAAGATAAAGGCAGCGGTTGGTTGCGGTTAGCCGGAAGAATAACGATTTGTTTGGCCGCTGAAGCATCGGTGAGTACCTGCGCCAACTCTGCCAGTTGAGGGTGAGCAAAAAGTTGTCGTATTGGCAGTTCTCGTCCCAGTACCTGACGCACACGTGCAACGAGTTGAACAGCAAGCAATGAATGACCGCCAAGTTCAAAGAAATGGTCATAGCGGCCCACTTGCTCTAACCCCAACAGCTCTTGCCAGAATTGTGCCAGTAGTGTCTCAATTTCGCCGATGGGGGCAGCATACTCATGTGTTACCACGGCTGAGGCATCAGGGGCAGGGAGTGCCCGGCG
>NZ_CAWMEB010000147.1:0-4289 GCF_963866145.1 Xenorhabdus sp. NBAII XenSa04 | reverse complement strand
ACGGTTGAATTAGGCTTAGGTGAAGTGATTGATGGAGGTTCCCAGTTATTATCATCTTTTATTGCAATAGTAATATTATAATCATCTGCAATGGGGGTTCCAAAGTTATTTAAACAATTATTTCCACCACAATCAGGGATGACTGTAAGATCACAACCACTTTCTGTATTAACATGATAATACCAATCATATCCAGAAATATAAAAAAATGGATTATAAGAAAAAGTCAATGTAATTACACATTGTTTATATTGACTATTATTGAAATAAGTTGTCGCCGTCCAAACTATGCTTTTAGCAATCCCAGTACACAGTGGCACGCCAAAGAGGTTTTTAATTTCAACTTGTTGTGTCTCTTCTTCCCCTGCTTGCAAATAAATGCTCTCTTCCCCTGCATTATACATACAATGATCATAAGTACGATAAAGATTCAACTTGTCGTATTTACTGTCATTTTTAAAAGTTAAGTTAAAATAATAACTAGGAGGAATTATAGATGTATTCATAGGTTTCTTTATTTTATTATTTATTTCATTTGGAATAATAATCTCTTTATTTAATTCAACTGCACTAGCATTGTGAAAAATGATTAAAATAATAAAAAAGAACATGGCATATAAGTTTATTTTTTTCATAAGATAATATCTCATTAAAAAATGATGCTGTTTTGTGAAAAACATCAGAATTCACTCACAATAGAATCACGTGGGATAAAACTCAACCTATTGTACTTATAAAAAATAAACTATACGTTATAAATTCAAATCACAGCCCGATACACAATACCCGATACACAATAGCAGAAAAATATATTAAAAAGACTATTGACAAGTGAATCTCGAATCAGTTTACTAGTACGCAAGATTGATTTGAATACATTTTATTAATACTCTACTTAACAAGGCACTTAAGATGGCTGTACTGATGAAAACGACTCAGAAGATGCGTTGGTGGCTCAATTTCCCATTCAGGGCGGTTGAATGACGCACATAAGTAGAGAACCAAAGTGCCAATAACCCGCTCTGAAAAGCGGGTTTTTTTATACCAATTTTCTGTAGATAAAGATCACAAAAGGGGGTGGGTATGATAGGTAAGGACTTCAATATTTCGATAAATCAAATAGAAACAGTCTATCAGGCTGATCCGACACTGCTTTTCAATCAACTTTGCAACAACCGACCAGCAACGTTATTGCTAGAATCTGCTGAAATAAACAGTAAAAAAGATCTTAAAAGTATGTTGATCATTGATAGCGCGATACGTATTACTGCCAGTGAGCAACAGGTCAATTTTACAGCACTTACTGAAAATGGCCGGAATTTGCTGCCTGTTCTCGCCGAATTACTGTCAGAGAAAGCCCAAATCAGTATTGATACACATTCCTTTCAGGCACAATTTCCTATCATTGAGAAAAATTTAGACGAAGACAGCCGATTAAAAGCAGACTCTGTTTTTGACGCATTACGCGTTCTAACCACTTTATCTTCTTTTTCAGGAACCCCTGAAGCCATTTTCGCAGGTGGATTATTTGCCTATGATTTAGTCGCTGGATTTGAACCACTCCCTAAAGTCAAAACTTCTCAACACTGCCCTGATTTTTGTTTTTACCTGGCCGAAACCTTAATGGTGATCGACCATCAAAGCCAGCATACTTTGTTACAAACTTCATTATTCGGTGCATCAGATACAGAAAAACAACGTCTTGAAAAACGCTTATCTGCACTGGCTGACATCATTGCTCAACCTCGTCAGCCATTGATCCCCACAACATTACCTAATATGGAGATTTCCTGTAACCGGAGTGATGAACAGTACGCAGACATCGTTCAGCAATTACAACAATTTATTCGTCAGGGTGAGATATTTCAGGTAGTGCCATCCCGGCGTTTCACATTACCCTGCCCTTCCCCATTAAGTGCTTACCGTACCTTAAAAAATCAAAATCCCAGTCCTTATATGTTCTTTATGCAGGATCAGGATTTTTGTCTGTTTGGTGCATCACCTGAAAGTGCCCTGAAATATAATGCTAATAACCGGCAGGTTGAAATTTATCCAATAGCAGGAACCCGTCCCCGTGGACGCAATGCTAATGGCGAGTTAGATGCCGATTTCGATAGCCGAATTGAGTTAGAAATGCGTACCGATGCCAAAGAGATGTCTGAGCATGTCATGCTGGTTGATTTGGCCCGCAATGATTTAGCCCGTATTTGCGAGCCGGGCAGTCGCTATGTCGCTGATTTAACTAAAGTCGATCGCTATTCGTTTGTTATGCACCTTGTTTCCCGTGTTGTCGGTACAATTCGCCATGACTTGGATGTCTTTCATGCTTATCAGGCTTGTATGAATATGGGAACGCTGACAGGTGCACCAAAAGTCCGGGCGATGCAACTTATTGCGCAATATGAAGGTGAACGCCGGGGCAGTTATGGCGGCGCAGTGGGTTACTTCACCGGCAAAGGTGATTTTGATACGTGCATTGTTATTCGCTCTGCCTATGTAGAAGACGGTAAAGCCACCGTTCAGGTAGGTGGCGGCGTGGTTTTGGATTCCATTCCCGCAGCAGAAGTCACCGAAACTCTCAATAAATCCAGAGCTGTCATTCGTGCTATAGCTCAAGCTCACAATACGGAGGTCGCATTCTAATGGCAAATATTCTTCTGCTCGATAATGTAGATTCCTTTACCTACAATCTCGTGGATCAACTCCGTGCCAGTGGTCATCAAGTTGTTATCTACCGTAATACCGTTTCCACAGAGACAATAATAGCGCAACTTGGAAAGATGGATTCCCCCTTGCTGATGTTATCCCCTGGCCCAGGAAAACCGTCAGAGGCCGGATGCATGCCACAATTACTCAGGCAGGTTATTGGGCAAATCCCAGTGATTGGTATATGTCTTGGGCATCAGGCGATTATCGAAACATACGGCGGCAATATTTCGGTAGCCAAAGAAATTCTGCATGGCAGATCAACATTGGTGACACATGATGGACAAGCCATGTTTGCCAATCTGCCTAATCCTCTCTCCGTTGCCCGTTATCATTCTCTTGCAGGCGTTAACATTCCGGCAACACTGACTGTTTCGGCTTCTTGTGGCGAGACAGTCATGGCTGTACGTCATAATGACGACAGAGTCTGTGGATTCCAGTTCCACCCTGAATCAATCCTGACAGCGCAAGGAGCCAGGTTGCTTGAACAAACTCTGGTATGGGCGCTGCATCCAAAGAGATTTGACAGATAATAAAAAGAAGAGGATGAAAAAAATGCAATTAACTTTCGAAAAATTGTTCAGCGCCCAACCCCTGACCCAACAAGAAAGCGAAAAACTCTTCACTGCTATTATTTGTGGTGAATTAAGTGAGCCTCAATTAGCTGCTGTCTTAATCAGCATGAAACTGCGGGGCGAACAGCCGCAGGAAATTGCAGGCGCGGCACAAGCACTATTAGCCCATGCTTCTCCGTTTCCACGTCCTGACTATTCCTTTTGTGATATTGTCGGTACAGGCGGAGACGGTACAAACAGTATCAATATTTCAACTGCCAGTGCTTTTGTTGCCGCCGCCTGCGGCCTTAAAGTCGCAAAACATGGCAACCGCAGCATTTCCAGTCGTTCAGGTTCATCTGACTTACTGGCTGAATTTGGTATAGCATTGGATGCCAGCGCTGAAAAATCCCGCCGGGCCCTGGATGAAATTAATATCTGTTTTCTGTTTGCACCGCAATACCACAGTGGATTTCATCATGCAGTAACAGTTCGCCAGCAATTGAAAACCCGTACTTTATTCAATGTACTTGGTCCTCTGATCAACCCTGCCCGACCGCCTCTCACCTTAATTGGTGTTTATAGCCCAGAATTGGTAGATCCTATCGTGCGTACATTACAAGTATTGGGTTATCAACGTGCTGTGGTGGTACATAGCGGAGGCGTGGATGAAGTTGCTTTGCACGCGCCCACTCAAGTTGCTGAACTTAATCACGGTGAGATTACTCAATATCAGTTAACAGCGAAAGATTTTGGACTACCCAATCATCCGATATCATCGCTGAATGGCGGAACACCGCAAGAAAATGGCCATATGTTGAGTTTATTACTGCAAGGACGGGGGGAAAAAGCTCATGCCGATACGGTGGCTGCCAATGTTGCTCTCTTAATGAAAATACATGGAAACGAAGACTTACGGCAAAATGCCCAACTGGCATTAGATACAATTTATAGTGGTCAAGCTTATGAAAAAGTGATCGCATTAGCGGCAAGGACTTAATCATGAAAAGTAATATATTACAGAAGATT
>NZ_CAWMEB010000146.1:0-39177 GCF_963866145.1 Xenorhabdus sp. NBAII XenSa04 | reverse complement strand
TAATTATTGGGAGCATGACCTTGGCGGACGGTTACGGTTAAAGCAGGGTATTAAAAGGATGACACTTCCTGTGAGCTTGCTGCAAGTAACTTTTCACTGAGCTCATTGAAACATCCAGATTTGCTGCCACATCTTTATAGTGCATTCCTTGTAGCCGTGTTAGCAGGAACGCTTGTCTGACTTTTTTCGGCAGTTCATCAAGGATCTTATCTATCCTCTCTAATTGTTCTAACAGTGCAAGCTGATATTCTGATGGGCATGAAGTATTGCTCGGTACTGTACTGACAGACTCCAGATAATTGTCTTCGAGTTTTTTCCGGCGGTAGTAATTAGCGATAGTCCTGCGGGCAATGGTAATTAAAAAAGCTCTAGGATAACGGATATCAGCTAGATCTGGACATTGTATCAATTTGATGAAAATGTCATGGGCAAGATCTTCTGCATGGTGTGAATAAACACAGTTTTGTTTGATCCAGTTATATAACCAATTGTGGTGTTCGCAGTAGAGTTGTTGGGCTATTTCATTGTGCCCGAATGTGCTTTTTTGCACAGCCATGTGATATTGCCTGATGGAGTAGAATAAAAACGATAATGATTATTATTTTTATTTAATTAGTGGAAGTCAATGGGCATTGCAGTGATAATCCCCTTAAAAATTAAGAGGATTATCAGTTGAATCGTTAAGTGTTAGTTAGAATTGCTGTGAAATACTGAATTTGTAATTACGGCCAATACCAGAAACAGCTTCTCCTAAGTATGGATAGTAATCACGGTTGAACAGGTTATCTACAGTGATCCGTGCTTCAAAGCCTTTCATAAGAGACGGGCGCCAGCTTGCAAACAGGCCGTGCAGGGCATAGCCTTTGGCTTTTGGTAATGACCAATATCCAGCTTCTGGGTCGTCATCTACAGGTGAACGATCTTGTTTACGGATAAAGTCACCTTTCCAGCCCATTGTCATTTGCAAGAGCGGGATTTTAAAGCCGAACGTGGTGTGCAATGATGTTGGCGGTATTTGATCCCACCAGGTTTTGTGTCCTATCCATGGGTCACGCGGAGAAGTATCACGTTGTCCACGTATCGTGGAGTAAGATAACTTACCAAACAGAATGGCGCTATCGTAGAAAGTTTCTATTTCCAACCCTTGTATGGTGTAGCCGGGCAGATTGCGGTGATTCGATAATGGTTTTCCACATGCATTAGATAAACCACTTTTGCGGTGTTCCTCACAATAAATTCCACGTCTTTTGAAAATTTCATCTTTTCCCCGATTATGGAATAGCGTAGTACGGATTTGTAGACTGTCATTCTCAAGCATCAGATTATCGTAATCAAAAATGGCACCAAATCGTATTCCTGTCATTTTTTCAGTACTTAGGTTACGGCTGGAACCCGGAACGTTGGTTCCTTCTGACTGAACCTCATATTGTTCATCTACCAGTGGTGCTCTCCATGTATGGCTGATGTCTGCAAATAGTGAGAGATTCGGAGTAGTTTTCCACATCAAGCCCAGATGAGGTGTCCAGCCAGCATAAGTTACACTGCTGTAGTCATGATTGGCTTCGGGGGATTTATTGTTAAAACGGAGGGCCTTATTTTCTTCACCCGTATTTTTTACATGGTCATAGCGCACTCCTGGTGTAATTGTAACGTTACCCAGTTTCAGAGAGTCCTGTATATAGAGGCTGTAGGTATGCTGAGTGCCCGATGGCATATAGTGAGGCTGATAATAGCCGTAATTATACTCAGCATTGTCTTGTATATTTTTACTTTTACTTTTATCGAACATTAAAACGTTGCGCTGATTCTTATGCCAACGGATTCCGGCTATTAATTCATGCTCGATTACACCTGTTGAGAACACACTATTATTGTTGATCTCAGCCATATTGTCGGTGTAATCCGTCCAACTTTTGTTCCCCATTGAGCCACTGAAAAAAGAAGTAGCGTTTCCTGGGCGACTATCGTTTTGTTTGGTTTTGGAATAAGCGTAAGTCAGTGTCAGATTAATCCATGGATTATCTTCGGGGGCGATATTCCATTTGGCGGAATAGTTTTGATCGATTTGATCACGGAAAATCAGTTTTCTTTTCCAGGCGTCATTCCAACCGTATTTCTCTACATCAACGGCTGATGGAACGGTCATCTTATCCCGTTTAGCCGCCCACGGCTGCCAGCCATCCGATTCAGAGCGCATTGCAGATAAACTTATTGTATGCGCATCACTGGGGTAGAAATTGGTTTTCAATAAATAGGATGTTTGATTGTTTTGTGAAAACTCAAAGCGTGTGCCATCAGGGCGTTTGATATTATGTCCATCGCGTTTACTGAAATACAGTAATCCATCAACGTAGCCATTGGCATCTCTGCCATATAATGCAGCACTGTTGATCCACTGCCTGTCATTGGTATGGTAGCTTTGTTTAATAAAACCACCCCAATCCTCATCAGGGCGCAAGAAATCGCTGGCGTCTTTGGTCACAACTTTAACCGAGCCACCAAACCCACCGTTGCCATTCAATATATTATGTGGCCCTTTATCCACATCAATCCGTTTGATTAATTCAGGTTCGATAAAGATGGAACCCTGGCGATATTTCTCAAACCCTTTTGGGGCATCATCCAGTGTCACTTTGACATCTTCTTGGTCACCCATCCCCCAGATATTTAATGTTTGTCCGCCGGGACGTGGTGAACCAGACATTGAAACGCCGGGAAGTTGTCCAAGCAGCTCAGCAATATTATCCGCCTGAGTACGGTCAATATCTTCCTTTTTAAGTGCAGAACTACCCGCACTGGTGCTGTTATGTGTATTCCCTACAACAGAAAGCGTAGAAAGCTGCATCACCTCATTTTTCTTTTCTGACTCTTGTCCTGAAGGATTCTCAGTAGCCGAAACTGAGCCGGAAAATACAGTGCCTAGCACCAGAGTGCCAGAGAATGTTCCGCTTAAAATTTTTCGGATAAAAGTTGCGATTGGGTGTTTTTCCAAATTTTGACTATTATTTGCCATAAATTTCCCGAAAAGTGTCTGTGTGAAATATTGCATTGTTATAAGTCACCCAGGAAAGTAAATCGGGTAAATGAAAATGAGAATTATTTTTATATGTGTATTTTTTAACGGTATGTTTTTTATCAGCACAGTTTTTTTATAGGTATAGTTTTTATAGGCATGGTTTTTATAGACATAGTTTTTATAGACATAGTTTTTATAGACATAGTTTTTATAGACATCGTTTGCTGCAAAGTGCTTATGGGATGTTGTGGTATAAAAACCAGGACACTCATTCGCAAGGTTATTTCCGTAAGTGCAAGGGGTTAATCAATGAAGAAGATTCTTAGTACGCTGTTCTTGGCAGGAATTGTGGCATTTATTGCAGGTTGTGATGATGCTTCCAAAAAAGCGGAGAATTCAACCCATCAAACTGAAGATAGTGCATCTCAAATGAAAACGGATACTGAGCAAAAAAACTCAGAAATGACGGATACAGACAATAAAAAAGAAAAACCACAAGGCATGAAAGACAATGCTACGGGTGGAGAACGTGGGTCGGTAGATAAATCCAGGGAAACACAGGGTAACATCAACCATTCCACCCATGATGCGGTAAGTCAAACGCCGTCTTCTAAGACGGCTGATGTAAACGATAATGTGACAAAATCGCTAAATGACGCAGCGGATAAGGTGGCAGCCAAAGCGGGGGAGGTACAACAACAGGCCACGGATAAAATTAATCAGTTTGCAGATGAAATAAAGTCGAAGACGAAAGAAATCAAATCGGATACTGATAAAAAAACGGATGATTTAATCAATAGTCTTAAAGGTGATAATAGTAAAAAAGAGGAAGGCTAATTCAATGTGTCAGAATTTATCACTCTGATAATTTATTCATATAGGAAGGGTGATCTGAACGTGATCACCCTTTTTTTCAGGAAATTTTTGATGATGTGTTGACCGGCGATTTACGTACCGGAGCGCCATTGGCGACATAATATTTTGCCTGACTACGGGGCAAAGGGGTATGTCCCCGGATTTTATCGGCGATTTTCTCTGCCATCATGATGGTGGTGGCATTCAAATTGCCGGTAATAATTTCCGGCATAATAGACGCATCAATGACACGCAGGTTTTCAACACCATGCACTCGCCCTTGACCATCAACCACCGCCATTTCATCAAATCCCATCTTACAACTACAGGATGGATGAAAAGCCGTTTCGGCACGTTCACGAATAAAGGCATCCAACTGCTCATCTGTCTGGATATCAGCGCCGGGGCTTATCTCCCGGCCACAATAAGGCGCAAGGGCGGGTTGTACCATGATTTCTCGTGTAATGCGAATGGCATCGCGGAATTCCTGCCAGTCCTGTTCTGTAGACATATAGTTGAACAAAATACTTGGATGCTGGCGTGGGTCACGTGACTTGATTTTCACACGTCCCCGGCTTGGAGAACGCATCGAACCAACGTGAGCCTGAAAGCCATGTTTATTGACTGCATTACTACCATTGTAGTTAATGGCAACAGGTAAGAAGTGATACTGAATATTGGGCCAGGCAAATTTTTTACTGGTACGGATAAAACCGCCGGCTTCAAAATGATTGCTGGCACCAATACCCGTGCCTTTAAATAACCATTCAGCCCCAATCATCGGTTGGTTATACCATTTCAAAGAAGGATAGAGAGAAACAGGTTCGAGGCACTCATATTGCAGGTACATTTCAAGATGATCCTGAAGATTTTGCCCTACACCGGGCAAAATATGTATCGCAGGAATACCCAATTCATGTAATACATTCTCAGGGCCAATGCCTGAACGTTGTAAAATCTGTGGGGAAGCGATGGCTCCGGCACAGAGCAAAATTTCTTTGCGTGCTTTGGCCTGTGTCAGTGTTGAACTATTGCTTTGGTAGAAATCAACACCAACAGCAGTTTTACCCTCAAATTTGATGGTGTCTGTTAGTGCATGAGTAATAACGGCCAGATTAGATCTCGATTTGGCTTGATCCAGATACCCGCGTGCAGTGCTGGAGCGGCGGCCTCTGGGCGTGACAGTGCGATCCATTGGACCAAAACCTTCTTGCTGGTAGCCATTCAGGTCGTCAGTACTTGGATAGCCAGCCTGAATGCCTGCTTTTACCATCGCATGAAAAAGCGCATTATTGCCTGCTTTGGGGGTGGTAACGCTGACAGGGCCATCTCCACCATGATAATCATTCGGACCAATATCCCGTGATTCTGCTTTGCGGAAATAAGGCAGACAATCGAGATAAGTCCAGTCTTCCAGACCAGGTTGTTTTGCCCAATTATCAAAGTCCATTGCATTGCCACGGATATAGCACATACCATTGATCAATGAAGATCCCCCTAATCCCTTCCCCCGTCCACATTCCATGCGACGGTTATTCATGTAGGGTTCAGGATCGGTTTCATACGCCCAGTTATAACGGGTTCCCTGCAAGGGGTATGCCAGCGCTGCTGGCATTTGAGTACGAAAGTCGAATCGGTAATCTGGCCCACCTGCTTCCAGCAACAGGACAGTAACATTCGGATCTTCCGTCAAACGAGTTGCAAGCACATTACCCGCTGAACCAGCACCGATAATAATGTAGTCAAATACCATTGTTATCTCCTCTGTTTCAGTCGTGGGTTAAAATAGGGATTCGAAGTTTCCTAGTTCAACCTGTATTGATTTAATTTGTGTATAGTGTTGTAGAGTAACCAGCCCATTTTCGCGTCCGACACCAGAATGTTTGTAGCCGCCAACTGGCATAACTGCGGGTGATTCTCCCCATGTGTTGATCCAGCAAATCCCGGCTTCTAATTGGTGGATAACACGGTGAGCACGGGATAAATCTTTCGTTACTATTCCTGCGGCAAGGCCATAATCTGTGTTATTAGCACGAGCAATGACCTCATCTTCTGTTTCGTAGGTCAGAATACACATCACCGGGCCGAAAATTTCTTCCTGGGTAATCAGCATGTCATCGGTACAGTCAGTAAATACAGTTGGTGCAACAAATGCCCCTTTTGCCAGATCACCGTCCATTAGGCGTTTGCCGCCATATAGCAGACGGGCACCGGAATTTTTGCCGCTTTCTATGTAGCGCAAGACAGATTCCATATGCGGGAAGCTGACCAATGGGCCAAAATTGGTATTCGGATCAAGCGGTGAGCCAATGCGGATCCGTTTGATACGTTCAAGAATTTTATTTTCAAAATCAGGAGCCAGTGCTTTCGGGATAAAAACGCGTGTGCCGTTGGTACAGACCTGACCTGAACTGAAATAGTTTGCCATCATGGCAATATCGGCAGCCCGATCCAGATTGGCATCATCGAAAATGATCAACGGAGATTTACCACCCAGTTCCATTGTGACTTCTTTCAATGTTGAGCCGGATGCGTTAGCCATTACTTTCTTACCGGTGACAATACCGCCGGTAAAAGATATTTTGGCGATTTTCGGATGGACAGCCAGATAGTGGCCCACTTCATATCCCATGCCTGTCAGGACGTTAAATACTCCGTCAGGCAGACCTGCTTCAGTGTAAATTTCAGCGAGTTTCAGCGCGGTGAGGGAAGTTACTTCACTGGGTTTAAAAATCATGGCATTACCGGCTGCCAGCGCTGGTGCTGATTTCCACAATGCAATTTGGATTGGATAGTTCCATGCACCAATACCCGCTACGATACCTAGTGGTTCACGGCGCGTATAGATGAAAGAGGATTCACGCAATGGAATTTGCTGACCTTCAATCGCAGAGATCAGACCGGCATAATATTCCAGAACATCGGCACCGGTAAGGATATCAATTACCTGAGTTTCAGAGAGCGGTTTGCCGGTATCCAGTGTTTCCAGTTCGGATAATTCATCATTGCGCTCACGGAGAATATCTGCCGCTTTAAGTAAGATCCGTGAACGCTCTACCGCAGTCATTGCGGCCCAGATTTTCTGTCCTTTTTGGGCACCTTCCACAGCCAGCTCAACATCTTGTTCCGTTGCAGACTGTAATTGAGCAATGACTTCACCATTGGCTGGATTGATTGCATCAAAAATGTTTCTGTCAGGGTTGGTGCTATCAACATAAGCACCGTGGATATAAAGTTTCTGTAAACCAAAACGGGTCATAGCGTCTCCTTAGGTCAGAACTCAGGGTACACCTGTTATCTGAGTTTCTGCTCGATATAATCGATGGTGATAGTGAAGGCACTTTCTATATCAAAAGGCTTGCTGCTTAAGGCACTTCTCAGCCAGATACCGTCAATCAGAGCTGCCAGCCCTTGTGCTGCCAGTTGTGCTTCTCTTTTGGGCAGAACCCTTCTGAATTCAACACAGATATTGGAATACAAGCGACGTTCATTCACTTGTTGTAATCGGTATAAATTGGGCTGGTGCATGCTGCTGGCCCAAAAAGCCAGCCAGGTTTTCATGGCTGCACTATTGATTTGGCTGGCGTCAAAATTTCCTTCAACGATGACTGTTAGCCTTTGAGCTGGGGTAGCATTATCGAGTAGCCGTAACCGTCGTGCTACAGCCATTTTGAGTTGATGCAATAGATGCCGCATAGCCGCTTCAAGTAATCTGTTCTTATCCTTGAAATAGTGACTGATAATACCGTTAGAAACCCCGGCTTTTCTGGCTATCAGCGCAATACTTGCTTCCTGCATTCCAACTTCATTGATGACCGCTAATGTTGCATCAATGAGTTGTTGTTTTCTTATCGACTGTATTCCAATTTTGGGCATGACCTTACACTCAGAAAATCAATGATTCGGCCGTTATTAAACTTTTTTTTAATTGAATGTTCAATCAAAATTAAATATGTTTTATTACAATATTTTCACAAATAGGGATTGGGATTATTGAGAGAGAGTTAAATTTTTATTTATTATTCATATTGTTATTGGGATTATTCTTTTTTGTTTTTTCTTTTTATTATTTCAGGAACTGCCTATGAATATACAAGACAGTCCAAAAAACACTCAGAAGGATACACTGAACTCTGTCGTTTTTTTTATCTCAGCAGTATTAATTATTGTCTTTTCTCTTTTCACGTTTTTCTTTACGGATACAACGAGTATCTGGATAAAAAGTACGCTGAATTGGGTATCTAAAACATTTGGCTGGTACTATCTGCTGGCTGCAACGCTTTACATTGTCTTTGTCATATTTGTTGCCGCCTCCCGTTTTGGTTCTATCAAGCTAGGGCCGGAACAATCTAAGCCTGAATTCAGTTTGCTCAGTTGGGCGGCAATGCTGTTTGCTGCCGGGATAGGTATTGATTTGATGTTTTTCTCAGTAGTTGAACCAGTTACACAATATATGCGTCCACCTACGGGGGAAGGGGAAACGATTGAAGCAGCTCGTCAGGCGATGGTGTGGACATTGTTCCACTATGGCCTGACGGGCTGGTCTATGTATGCTCTGATGGGGATTGCATTGGGATATTTCAGTTATCGTTACAACTTGCCATTAACTATCCGTTCAGCGCTTTATCCTATTTTTGGCAATCGTATCAAAGGGCCTATCGGTCATACCGTGGATATCGCTGCGGTGATAGGGACGATTTTCGGTATTGCAACTACGTTGGGTATCGGTGTGGTGCAGCTAAATTACGGTTTGAAAGTACTTTTCGGGCTGCCACAGGGCTTGGGTATTCAGGGGGGATTAATACTGCTTTCAGTGATCGTGGCAACGGTATCCGTCACCTCTGGTGTGAACAAAGGCATTCGATTTTTGTCCGAATTGAATGTGTTACTGGCATTAGGGTTAATTCTATTTATCCTGTTTGTGGGGGATACAGAATTTTTGTTTAATGGACTGGTACAGAATGTTGGTGACTACATCAGCCGTTTTATGAGCATGACACTCAATAGTTTCGCATTTGAACGCCCGACCGAATGGATGAATAACTGGACACTGTTTTTCTGGGCATGGTGGGTTGCCTGGTCACCGTTTGTTGGATTATTCCTTGCGCGTATTTCTCGTGGTCGAACAATTCGCCAGTTTGTAATGGGAACTCTGGTTATTCCATTTGTTTTTACGCTGCTTTGGTTATCCATTTTTGGTAACAGTGCGTTATATGAAATTCTTCACGGCAATCGGCAATTAGCTGAAACGGTATTGAACCATCCAGAGCGAGGTTTTTATAATCTGCTGGCACTTTATCCGGCTTTCACTTTTAGTGCTTCCGTTGCTACGATCACCGGGCTGTTATTTTATGTTACATCGGCTGATTCGGGAGCATTAGTTTTAGGTAATTTCACATCTAACCTCAGTGATATTAATAATGATGCACCAAACTGGCTGCGAATATTCTGGTCTGTGGCAATTGGTGTGTTGACATTGGGTATATTGATGACGGATGGTATCTCTGCTTTACAAAACACCACGGTAATTATGGGCTTACCATTTAGTTTTGTGATCTTCTTTATTATGGCAGGGTTGTATAAATCGTTGCGGGTGGAAGATTTTCGTAAGGCCAGTGCATTGCAGAATACATCTCCAACATTGGTGCACGACAATGGTTCTTTGAACTGGAAGCAGCGCCTGAGTCGTATGATGCATTTTCCGGGAACGAAAAGTACCCAACGTATGTTGGATATGGTGTGTCGTCCTGCGATGCAGGAAGTTGCAAAAGAGTTGGAATTACGCGGTGCGAAAGTGCAGTTTAGTACTCTGCCTTCGGAGGAGGACAAGCGTCTTAGTCCGCTTGAACTGATTGTTGATTTGGGGGAAGAACAGAATTTTATTTACCAAATCTGGCCGCAGCGTTATTCCGTACCCGGATTTACCTATCGTGCGAGGTTGGGTAAGTCTTATTACTTCCGGTTGGAAACCTTTCTGATGGAAGGCACACAGGGTAATGATTTAATGGGCTATACAAAAGAACAGATAATCAGCGATATTCTTGATCACTATGAAAAACATCTGAATTTTATTCATTTGAACCGTGAAGCGCCGGGACAGACGTTGATTTTCCCAAGTGGAGGATAAACCAGAGTTGGCCTGCAATAATATAGCAGGCCATACCCGTTCCATTGGGTATATTCGATCATACATTCAACGCGTTGTTCTTTATGTATATTTGGATAACGTGGAAATTCAGCTTATCTGCGAAGCTGATGAAATGGGGGCCTTTTGTTGGAAACAAAAAGCAACAACGTTAGCTATGGTATGCTTGGAAATCCCGGTTAAAGCGTATCATTGCACATACTTTCGGAGGACGAAGTCAGAAAACACGCAAGAAAATTTTGAAAAAACTTGGTTGCCGATGTGGATTGAGAAAATAATGAATAATAAACGTCAGCAGTCCCTAACAGTAAGTGTAATTCTTATCATATTATTTATGTCATAGTTTTTAAGCGACATATCAGCAGTCAAATAATATGCATAATAAGAATAAATATCATTTTATTAACAATGATGAATTAAATATATCATTAATATCACATCTCGCTATTAATGTTTAAAAGTCTGATTAACTTACTTAATTAAATAAAATTTAACTCACTAAAATAATAACAATAAAAAAACATATAATTTTGTTCTGGGTTTTTGCTATCTAAATATTAAGGCTATATCAAGATAGGGAATGTTTTTTATTAATCTTAGTTATAATGATTTATTTATCTATTTGATATTAAATAGATTTTTTAATTCTTGTGATTTAAGTATTGGTATAAAGACACCGAGTTAATACAATAATAACTATATTATTAATATAAAAAAGAGGGTAAAAATGAGCTTAAAAATAGAAAAAAAGAATTCAAGTCTACCTCAAGAAAATATAAATGATATATGGATTGACTGGTTGGACTCGAAAGAGTTGCAGAATCTGACAAGACACCCTGTACTCCAGGCGTTTAGTCATGGCACTGCCAGTGAAGGAATGCTGAAAACGTTTTTAATTCAACATTATTACTATTCCCGCTATTTTACACGTTATCTGATCGCACTTATAAGTAAATTACCTTTATTGGAAGATATACAAGATCTTCTTGAGAATTTATTGGAAGAAATGGGATTAGAGGATAATAAAAAAATCACCCATGCAGAACTTTTTCACAGGACATTAGCAACTGTCGGAGCTGATATAAATAGCCAAAAACCTTTTGAAAACACAACTGCTATGGTTGATTCTATGCTTACTTATTGTCTTGCTGACGATCCTTTAGAAGGTTTATCAGCAATGTGCCTTGGTGCTGAAGCTATTGTTCCCTTAATTTACAAGCCCGTATTAGATTTTTTACTCACATTAAACTACGATAATGATGCAACAGAGTTCTTCAGTCTTCATGTTGAAGAAGATGAAACTCATGCAATTAAAATGTTCAGCATAATGACTAGGTTAATTGGTCAAGATGAATCATTACGTCTCAAAGCCATTCATATTGGCAGTCAAATGGTAAAAAATCGTATCAAAATTCTAGATGATATCTGGAATAACATTAATAAGAAAGAAGAAAATATTAATTTAAACAATCAAGAAAAGCACACTTCATTTAATTCTTATGATTTTTGGCGGGTCAATAATAATTTGCTCTCTTATATTCCAGAATCAGAAAAATTAATTCATAAAAATGTCACAAATAGTAATAGTTATAGTGAGGAAAAATTTTCAAAAGAAAGAAAACATAAAGTAAATATAGTTAATTTGCCAGCTAAAACAATCAGTATGACATTAGGTCATCTTGACCCTAATCAATCTACTAATTTACATCGACATAATTATGAAACCATTATTTATATCATAGAAGGAAAAGGAATGTCTAAGATTGGAGATAATAATATTGAATGGTCAGCAGGAGATGCCATTTATATTCCACCTTGGGCTGAACATAAACATATAAATATATGTAAAGAAAAATGTCTGTATATTGCTTGTGAGAATGCACCACTATTACAAAATATAGGCAATATTGCATTACGAGAAGAATTAGAATAACTCATAGAAAGGTAATTATTATGTCTTTAGAAAAGATTTTGAAAGATAGCGTCTTTGACAGGGGAATAATTGATAATAAAACAAAATCAATAAATTTAGCAAAACGATTTGTTTTAGAAAATGAGTTTCTTGATAAGCCATGTTTTATCGGACCTGATGGTTCAATAAGTTACTCTAAACTTGCATTCTTTGTCAAAAAAAGTGCCTCAGCTCTACAATTAAAAAAGATAGAAAAGAATACAGTAGTTATTTTATGTCTCAACGATAGTCGAGAATTAGTCATTTTATTCTTCTCTTGTTTAGCAATTGGTTTATTACCTGTCATTATTAATCCAAAATCGCCCATAAATAATTTTTATTACATTCTCAATGAATTTAATAACTCACTTGTTTTCATCGATGAAGATAATAAAATGCCGATTAAACCGAAAGAAAAAATAAATCTAATACGTATCAAAAGAACAGATGATCTTTCGGCATTTTCTGATTGGATGCCTAAAGACTCCGATAGTACATGGAATAATTTTTTGGAAAAAACTGAGTCTGAACCAGCTTTCATACAATATACTTCTGGCTCAACAGGAAAACCTAAAGGGGTTATTCACAGTGCCTCATCAATCCTGGCCTCTTGTGAAAATTTTTCTAGAAATCAGTTAAAGATAGCCAAAAATGACATTATCTATTCAACATCAAAAACATTTTTTGGTTATGGTATGGGGAATACCCTATTTTTTCCCTTATATTCTGGTGCTACTGCAATCATAGATAGTGATTGGCCTTCAATGATAAGAGTGGCAGATAACATCAAACAGTTTAAACCAACGGTTCTTTTTTCTGGCCCAGTTATATTTCGTTTGTTACTCGAAGATGATGAATTCAAAAAAAACACTCATCTCCGTTTGATTATTTCTTCAGGCTCTATGTTATCTTTTTCTTTAAAAAAAGCCTGGTTAGATAAATTTAATATTGTAATACATGATGCATTTGGATCAACTGAAACATGCCATGCTTTTGCAACAACTTATGGTTATCCCCCTCGTTCAGGGAGTATTGGAAAACTTATTACAGGGTATTCTGGAACAATTGCAGATCAAAATGGAAAAATCATGCCAGTTGGGGAAACTGGTGTTCTTATGCTGAGTTCTAAATCCCTTTCCTCTGGGTATTGGAATGATTTTCAAAATACAAGAGCCAAATTTTCTGGAGGCTGGTATCGTACAGGAGACTTGTTTTCTCAGGATGAAGAAGGGTATCTTTATTATTATGGTAGAGACGATGATAAATTTAAGGTATTTGGTCGCTGGCTTGTGCCCGTTGAAATAGAGAAGATTGTGAACATTGCGTTTCCAGAAGCAGGAGATGTGTTTATCGTTCCTTGGTTAGATAATACCTGCGAATACAGACCCGTTTTATGTTTGAGCGTTTCTTTTGATGAATTTGCAATAGTCAGTAAAAAAATAGCTAACTACATAATCCAACAAGTAGAAAGTTATAAGCATCCCTATGCTTATTTAAATATCAAGAATTTTCCACTTAATAGTAATGGTAAAATTGATAGAAAATTACTTATAAATATAGCTCAACAAGAAATTAACAATACTAAAATATCTTATTTTCAAGGGAAAATAAATTATGATAACACTTAATGAATTCCTTGAATATAGCAAAGAGGGGTATAATTTAATACTTATATAGAAGAGCATAACTCAACTGGGTTGATTATTCCATCCTGAGTCCATTCTCTCTGATTCCGGCATGGATATACTTAAAGATTTTATCTCAATTGTTGAAAAATGGAAAATAAAAATGCTAAGAAGAATGCCAGGAATAATGAAATCATGAAAAAATTTAAGAATGAAATATAATTTTTAATGCTTGATACTCCTAAAATCATCTTGAAAATAAACAGGTAACTTTAGGAGATAATGTTCAAGGAGGTATCTGCCAATGATTCCAATAGAAGATATAAAAAATATTATCAGTGAAAAAAACATCGGGGCTGGTAATTTCATATATCACTTAAATAATTATTTTCTGAAAACGGGAAAAAGTGGAATAAAGATAACATGTGATGTACCAACATACTATAATACAGAAGAAATGTCACAATTTGAAATTAATGATCTTGTTAATATCTCAAATAAATTATCAGGGGCCTATATTGCATTAGGTGTCCCAAAACGTGAGCCTGTCGCATTATATTTTAATGATACTATAGATTATTTAATTAACTTTATTGCTTTGAACAACATAGGTGCATTTCCCATTTTTGTAAATGGGGAACTCAGTAGTAATATTGCATTTCAGTTTATGAGTAATAGTGGAGCGAGATTTATTGTTTCAGATGAACAACGAATTAGTGAGCTAAATAATAAATCTACTGATTTTAAATTTATTACCCTTAAAATTCTTAATACACTTAAGAAACCTATTACAGACTATTATCAACACCATCCAAAAGATATTATCTTACTGGGACATACCTCTGGTACAACTGGTTTTCCTAAACCGGTCATTTTTACCCACGAATCTATGTTTTATGGCGTCTTGCAAGAAGTCGGTAAGCAACGAGGAAAACAAATATTATCCACATTTCCTCACTCTCACGGTGCCTCAATGACACTGATAATGCTGACGTTGATGCGAGGTGCGGTAATACATATTCAATCAAGGAAAACGGCTGTTCATATTTTAGATACCATTGAAAAAATCAAACCTGATACCGTTGCTGCTTTTCCTAAAATATTTGTTGATATATGCAGGGAGAATCTCGATAGCTGGGATCTCAGTTCTATTTCCCATTGGATTTCGACAGGTGATGCCAACCACGAATCACATATACGGAAACTGATTTCTTATGGTCACCATTTCGTTGATGGCAAAAAAATACAGGGATCTTTTTTCATCGACAACCTTGGTTCATCAGAATTCGCATTTGCCATGTTCAGAAATATTTATCAACCGACAACAGAAAGATACGATCGTTGTATTGGAAAGCCCTTTTCTTGGGTTGATGTTGTCATATTCGATAAAGATGGAAATAGGCTTCCTGACAATAAAATCGGTATGCTAGGTGTGATTTCAAAATCAGTAACAGCAGGATATTGGAATAACCACTTGATGACTGAAAAAAATCGGATGAATGGTTATTGGTTAACCGGTGATTTAGTTTACCGTACAAACGACGGTTTTTTTTACCACGTTGATCGTACATCAGATTGGATTAACACTCCTGACGGTCCACTTTACAGTACTCAATGCGAAGAATGGCTGTTGAAAAACATTGATAGTATTTTTGATATCAGCATCGTCTCAATTTCTATGCCTGATAGTACTCAACAGATAACCGCTATCGTCGAATTAAAAGCAGCATGTAAAATATCCCCAACCACGCTACTACGGGAAATTAATTATTATAACCGAAAAAAACAATGGCCATTAATAGATAATATTGTGTATGAATCTGCCAATAAATACCTAGGCGTAACAGGAAAAAAACTCAAGAGAAAAATTAGAGATTGTATTCCTGAGAATGATTTAATCATAACTAAAGAAGAAAATTAAGATGAATAAAACATGTTTAATTACAGGAGCTAATAAAGGTATCGGGTTTAAAATAGCTGAAAAATTAGGTGAGCGAGGCCAGCGGGTCATACTTTCAGGTCGTAATATATCAGCTCTTGAAAAAAGTGTTTTACAATTAACCCAACGGGGAATTACTGCCGAGCTATTACATTTGGATGTTACGGACCAAGAATCTATAAAATCTGCTGCAAATTTAATGCTTAGTAATAATACAACTATTGATGTGCTTATCAATAATGCAGGAATCTTTTTGGATTCAATTCAAAAACCCAGTGAAACATCTCTGGATAGTATTCATAACACTCTAGCGGTCAATTTGATCGGTCCCTGGCTTGTCACTCAGGCATTTTTACCTTTACTCCAACGTTCAAAAGAAGCCAGGCTGATTTTTATATCTACTGATCTTGCTGCCTTATCTCAAGCAGCCGATCCCCATTCAAAGTACAACAAGGTTGAAGGTCCGGCCTATCGCACCTCTAAAGCAGCCTTAAACATGCTTGCTTTACAATGGGCCAAAGAGCTGCGCGATTCGAATATCTCTGTCAGTGTATGTAGCCCAGGTTGGTGCAGAACCACTCTAGACAGTCAAATTGATTCACGAAAAGCCCCTAATTCTGCTGCTGACGGTGCTGATACCGCTGTTTGGCTCGCTTTAGATAAAGACAGAACACAACATGGGCATTTCTATGCATTTCGTCAACCTATCAATTGGTAACTTTATAAAATAAACAATATTGAGGATAATAACATGACAAAAAAAGAAAATATTAATATCTCTGATCACCAAGCTGAAACAACTCTTTATATAGATACATTAATTTACCAAGGAAGGGAGGCTCAAAAAGAGATTGAAAAATGCTCAGATGAAGAGATTGATAATGTTCTGCACGATTTAGCTAAAATCTTTTCCTCCCGCTGCCGTCAATGGGCCGAAAAAGAGCTTACTGTAACACATATCGGCAATGCTGATGATAAAGAACACAAATTAGCATTAGTTGTTAATCAAGTATTTAAAGGATTATATGGCACCAAAACCTACGGTCGCCTTGATGGAAGCCAAAGACTCATTGAATATGCCAGTCCGGTAGGATTGATATTTGCTGTTGTTCCATTAACCAATCCAATTCCAAATTCACTTTTCAAAATCATGCTTTCTCTCAAAACTCGCAATGCTATCATTTTCAGCTATCCGGCCAAAACAGATAAATTAGCAAGTGAATTTATTCAGTTAGTACAACAGACTATTGTTTCCCATGGTTTGCCGATTTCATTGATTCAGGTTTGTACACCGCCAAGTCACGATAAAACTCATATGTTAATGCAGCACCCTGGTGTAGATATGATCCTTGCTACAGGGGGGAAAACAATAGTCCATGCAGCTTACAGTTCAGGTAAGCCTGCATTTGGTGTGGGGCCTGGCAATGTTCCGGTTTATATTGGGCGATCCGCTAATATCAAAAAAGCTGCTGCCAATATTGTTAAGGGAAAAATGTATGATAATGGTATAGTTTGTGGCTCAGAAAGTAATCTTATAACACATCCTGCCTGTAGAAATGACCTGATCATAGCTTTAGAAGCAGATGGTGCAGCTATCTTGACAGACAGTGAAATTGAACAAGCTATCCAAATGTTATTTAACCAAGAGACCCAATATCTGAAGCGGGAAAATATTGGTCTTAATGCCGCATCATTGGCAGAAAAAGCTCATTTATCGCGCAATTATCCAATTAAATTGCTTGTTATACCCGCTGAATTAGGGAGATATAATTTTCTCAGTAATGAAAAAATGGCACCAATATTAACGTTATATACTGCCAATGAAGAAAATGGTATTGACCTCTCTTATTCGTTAATTTGTAAAGAAGGCGCTGGTCATACAGCCGTAATACATAGTGAAGATCCCGATGAAATTCATCAATTCTCGCTCGCTATGCCTGCCGGGAGGATTTTGGTGAATACTGCGGCAACACATGGCATGCTTGGAGAAACAACTGAGCTCCCTATATCATTTATGCAAGGTAGCGGAACTTTTGGCAGCAACCATACGACTGATCCGATCATCTGGAAACACTTAGTCAACATTAAACGTGTTGCGTATGGCTTACAATGATGTATCTGAATCTTTCAAATTTAAATAATTTGGGAAGAAAATAAATGAAAATACAGTGTATTGGTGCAGGCCCTGCCGGATTAGTGTTTGCCATTCTTACAAAAATGCATAATCACCATCATGAAATTGTTATATATGAACGTCATTTACCAAACGTTACAACCGGGTGGGGGCTTACACTTTCTGAATCAATTTTACAACAATTAGCCAAAATTGATCCTATTATTGTTGAACAACTCAGGTCTCATGTTTTAACGTTAAATTATATTGATATTCACATTAGAGGAAAGATAGTCCGTTCATCCAAACAACAACTTCTTGCTATCAGTCGATTAAATATGGTCAATATTCTGAGAAAAAGAGCACAGGATATTGGTATCAAAATACATTTTAATATTTCATTAAAATATGAAGATCTTATTAAGCTTTCCGCTGATCTGACGGTTATAAGTGACGGTTCCAACAGTAAAATAAGAAATCAGTTAGAAAATAAATTTAATACAGTACTTCATGAAGGAAATAATTTATATTTATGGTTAGGAACTTCACAACTCTTTAATAATACCTTTAATTTTATTTTCGAACAAACAGAAACAGGTTGGTTTTGGGCGCATTGTTTCAAGTTTGAGAAAAATTGTTCTACGTTTATTGTTGAATGTTCACATGAAACTTGGATAAAAACAGGATTTTTATATATGGATAAAAAGCAAACAATAAATTTTTTGGAAAAAACTTTTTACCGACATTTACATGGCCATCCATTAAAATTCAATGATATATTTAGAAAAAAAATCTATTGGCGTCGTTTTGTTTCTCCCGTAAGCAAAATTTGGTATCACGATAAAAAAGTTTTGCTAGGAAATGTTGCGCATTCTACACATTTTTCTATCGGTTCAGGAACAAAGTTAGCAATAGGAGATGCAATTGCACTAGCGGAAAATTTAAGGTCATGCAATAGATTAGATCTGACCAACCTTGCACATTACCAACAGTGCCGGCAAAATGAATCATTAAATTTACATATAGCAGCAAAAAACTCTCAATCTTGGTTTGAAAATGTTGATTCATTAATTTCAAATGACTTTTTACAATTTTCTATCTCTTTACTTTTGAGAAGTGGTAGAATTTCACAAGATGATCTTTCTATAAATCTGTTACAATAATATATAAAGAGAATGTATTTTATATTTTAATTTTATAAAATAGTAAACAGAGGTTATAATGAATTACGCAAAAATATCCCCTAAAATAATAAACCCACTGTATAAAAGTTATGATGAAATACAGAAAACTGAATTAGATCACTCGCTTATTCTTTTAGTTGAAATGCGAACCTCACAAATTAATGGTTGTGCTTACTGTTGCAGGCTCCATGCAGAAATGGGGCGTAAACTAGGTATAAAAGAGGAAAAGTTCGATAAGTTACCAGGCTGGTTTAATTCCAATATCTATAGTCCGAAAGAAATATTGGCATTAGAATGGTGTGAAGCGCTAACAACAAGCATTAAGAAAAAAAATCTTGACCCTATCAGAGAACGTTTAGAAGAGGTTTTTTCAGAAAAAGAAATTGTTGATCTGACTGCTGCTATATCAGTCATGAATGCCTTGAATAGAATGGCAGTAAGCATTGGAGATAATGGGTAGTAAATTTCCATTATTTGCAACTTAGTTGATGTGTTAAATAATATATTCTATGAATATTATTTTCATAAGACATGATAGTTTCACGACTAAAGGAAATCCTATGTTAAGTGGAAATCAATTAAGATATGCAATGTTAATCGCACGTTACTCACTTTCTATTGCATTTCTAGTCGCAGTTGCTGACAGACTGGGTTTTCATAGTGGATATGGTGAAGAGCAAATTACATGGGGTAACTTCACTGTATTCCTTGACGTTGTTAAACGTTTAAACCCTTGGGCACCTGATTTTATGATCCCTATTTTGGGCTGGGGAGTTACTCTCTTGGAAATCATTTTACCAATATGCCTAATGGTAGGCTTTAAAATCAAAGAAAGTGCATTGATAAGTGCAATCCTGCTATTAATTTTTGCCATCGCAATGGCAACAACCGGCTTATTAAAAAGTGTGTTTGACTATAGTGTTTTATCTGCGTTTTCTTGTGCCCTTCTACTTTATTTTTTTGAAAAATTAAAAATGAGTGAAGATAAAATTATCTGAATTAATAGATCAAATAGTGATAATAACTAAATGGTACTGCATTGTGTAATACAGTACCAAAATTATTTTAATTATATTTAGATTCGGTGAGATTACATAATAAGTACAACATTGTTAATCTGGTAGTAAACGTGCTTGTATTTCCTTAATAATTCATTTGGTGTTTTAGCATGCTGTGTTTTTCTGGAGTAATCATTTAAGCGGTTTACAATAAAATTTATTTTCTGATCAGTTAATTCATTAAAATCAGTTCTCTTTGGAAAATATTGCCTGATTTATTCTGATTTCTCTTCATCTCCAGATTGATGGCAGGTGTGAATTTCGATTGAATGACGCGTAAATGAAAAGATGTGAACAACCTGCTTTTTTTAAACTGGGAAAATGGTATCTTTCTGTTTCAGTCAGTTGTGTATAGGACATAGTGTATAGGACATAGTGTATTTCCCTGTGGTAGAAAAGATGCCTGTTATAGCAACTAACCGCTCTTTTGAAAAATAGCACTTATTAGTTTGTCGAATCAGCCAGGTATAACTTTATGACTACTAAACAAAGAGAAAAAAATATATCTAATGCCAAGTATTTTATGCACGAAGTTTGGGTTCTAAAAAATCCCACAGATAAATCAATAAAAATGATGGATAATGATACAATTATTGAAAGTCCTACTGGAACTTCAGTTGGTATTGATTCTTTTATAACACTATTGAAAATTTGGTACAGGGCTTTTCCTTATTTAGTATACAGAGAGAACAATATCAGCGCTCACAATAGAGATATTATTATTGATTGGGAAATTGAAGGAGAACATCTTGGTGAGTTTTATTCAATTTCTGCAACCGGAAAAAAGGTTAATTATCGGGGAACAACAAAAATTGTTTTCACTGATGGGAAAATTATCCATTATCACACAAAGACTGATATAAAAAATATTATTTTACAATTGACAAATTCATCATATTCTCCAGTTTTTGATATAAAAAATATTGAGGTATATAATTTAATCAATCAAATATTAGGACATCAATTGTCTTATCGGCAAATAGAGTGCCTTGCCCTTTCTACGTTAAATACGTCTATCAAAGATATTGCAAGGTTATTATCTATAGAAAACAGTACCGTACAGACTCACTTAAAAAGAGCGTTCGAAGTCATTGGTATTAGTAATAAAAAAATGCTTATGGAGTTCATTATTGAGTGTCATGCGATTGAAATTATGGTTAGAGTTGGATTGCTTATAATAATTCGCATAAGAAGGAATAAATATTTTAAATATTAAACTACCCAATAATAATTTAATCTGAACTAAGCAATTGTGACAGATATTTGATAACAATATGATCTCCAACCACCGTGAATGTTTCACGTCGGTCATGATTCGAACCAGGTGACTTGCTGACGCTTGATTTTCAGGTTATGTATCCATGGAAATGCATGACCGAATTATTGGGTATTATCTGAACATTCATCACTATCAATAAGTTGGAATCATGATCCCAAATTACAGTCTGTTTTTTGTTCTGATTAAAGTAAGTAATAAATTATTTTGATTAACCTGTTATTTGAAATAAATCTTTTATTAGACAGATAATAATAGTGAAATGCAGGTTGATATTTGCCTGTATGATAAAAATGGTTAAAAAAAGTAGCGCGTTATGATTTTCGACTGTATATTTATACAGTTTCTTTGTCGTGGAGAGATCTGATGCGCAAGATTATTCATATTGATATGGACTGCTTTTTTGCTGCTATTGAAATGCGGGATAACCCATCACTTCGCGATATTCCTATTGCTGTTGGTGGCAGTGCTGACAGGCGAGGTGTTATCAGTACAGCGAATTATCCTGCCCGCCGTTTCGGCGTACACAGTGCTATGTCTACCTCAATGGCTTTAAAACTTTGTCCTCAATTGAAAGTGATTTCAGGACGTATGGCGTTCTATAAAGAAGTTTCTCAACATATCCGCCAGATTTTTTCCCGTTATACCGAATTGATTGAACCTTTGTCTCTGGATGAGGCTTATCTGGATGTAACGAATTGCCAATATTGTTATGGCTCCGCTACGTTAATTGCTAAAGAGATTCGTCAGGTCATTTTTGAGGAGTTGCAACTAACTGCTTCGGCAGGTGTTGCACCCGTTAAATTTCTGGCCAAAATTGCATCAGATATCAATAAACCCAATGGTCAGTATGTGATTGCTCCTGAACAAGTTGAAGAGTTTGTGAAATCTTTACCATTGCACAAAATTCCCGGCGTGGGAAAAGTAACGGCTAATCGATTATCGGGGATAGGTTTGGAAACCTGTGTGGATGTGCAACGCTATGACAAGTTAGAGTTAATAAAAAAATTAGGGAAATTTGGCTTAGCGCTTTGGCAGCGTTGTCATGGTATTGATGAACGCTTAATCAAGCCTGAGCGCTTACGTAAATCTGTTGGTGTAGAAAAAACACTGGCGCAGGATATTCATGATTGGCGTGATTGTGCCGAATTAATTGAACAACTTTACCCTGAACTGGAAAAGCGGTTGGGAAAGGTTAAGCCTGATCTGCGTATTGCTCGTCAGGGCATTAAATTAAAATTTGATGATTTTCAACTGACGACACAGGAGCATGTCCATCCTCTATTAGATAAACAGGATCTGCTTCGGATCGCCAGACAGGCTTGGGAAATTCGCAGAGAAGGCCGGGGTGTCCGGTTAGTTGGTCTGCATGTGACATTACAGAATCCACAACTGGAACGTCAGTTATTGTTAGAATGGTAATGCTGCTTGTTATGGGGGAAAGCATGTAAGAAAGAATATTCCCCTGCCTGTGAACAGGGGAATGCAGGCATTACTACTCTTTCACCGGAATTGATTTCAGAATGGCAGTCAGCAATTGCCAATACTGATCAACACTCTTAATGTGAACCCTTTCATCAGGTGAATGTGCACCACGAATGGTTGGGCCAATGGAGACCATATCCATATCTGGATACGGTTTTTTAAACAATCCACATTCCAAACCTGCGTGGATCACCATAATATTCGGCATGTTGTCGAACAATTGGTGATAAGTTTCGCGGACTAAATGCATAACTGGAGAATTGGCATCCGGTTGCCAGCCAGGATAACCGCCACTTGCTGTTGTTTCTGCGCCGGACAGTTTTGCCAGAGAATTCAGCATCCCGGCAACATAGGCTTTACCACTTTCAATTAATGAACGGATCAGACAGATAATTTCCACTCTGTCTGCTTCCATATTAACAACGCCTACATTCAGGGATGTTTCTACAACACCTTTAGCGACATCGCTCATACGAATAACACCGTTAGGCATAGTGTTTAGCATAGAGATAAAGCGAGACTGGCAGTCTTCTGTCAATGCGGGTGATGAAGTTTCAATTTTGTTCAATAAGAGAGTCAAATTCGTGTCAGAAACCGCATATTCATTTTTCAATGTTTCCAAATAATCATCTTTTAACTGATGTAGCTTTTGGCGCTGCTCTGTTGGCACGGCAATGATAGTAGAGCCTTCACGAGGAATAGCATTGCGCAGTGTCCCTCCCTGAAAATGAATCAATCTCAGGCCAAGTTCTTCTGTATGTGTAGCGAGGAAACGAGCCAGTAATTTGTTAGCGTTACCTAATCCTAAGTGGATATCACCACCGGAATGACCGCCTTTCAAGCCCTTCAGCGTTAGTTGCAGAGTTTGATAGTTTGCTGGCAGAGACTCGCGGGAGAGTGTCATCGTTGAGACAAAATCAATACCGCCTGCACAACCCATATAGATTTCGCCTTCTTCTTCTGAATCAGTATTTATCAGAATATCAGCTTGCAACCAGTCAGGTTGAAGGCCAAATGCACCATCCATACCTGCTTCTTCAGTCATGGTCAGTAAAACTTCCAGCGGGCCGTGTTTGACAGATTCGTCTGCCAGTACTGCCAAGGCGGAAGCCATACCAATACCATTATCTGCCCCTAATGTTGTACCTTCAGCCGTTATCCAGTCACCATCAATGTAAGGACGGATGGGATCTTTCGTAAAATCGTGTTGTGTATCATTATTTTTTTGAGGAACCATATCAAGATGAGCTTGAAGTACTACCGCCTTGCGGTTTTCCATGCCTTTTGTGGCCGGTTTTCTAATCAGGATATTACCGACTTCATCGCGCTCAACATGGAAATTTCTGTTTTTGGCCCATTCAATGATGTGAGAGGCCAGTTCTTCTTCATGATAGGATGGGTGTGGAATGGAGCAAATTTTAGCAAAAATATCCCATAATGGCTGAGGGGATAGTGTTGATAATTCGGACACGTCAGATCTCCTGTAACTGCATCTTGATGAAATGGGAAGTATATAATGTTTGACATATCGGGGGCTTGTATCATCTTGAGCTGCCCAGTGTCTATGCTCTTGCCTGAGAATACCATTTTCTTGTGGATAATGCGCAATCAGGATGTACCTTGTTTTTGCTGGTTTTTGCTTGCCTAACTCACTATAATCTCGCGCAACCTTTATTCCGCAACAAACTCTTTTCTGAGATTTTCTTAGTTTCCAGGATCAAATTTTATGAGCGAAAAATATGTCGTAACGTGGGATATGTTGCAAATACATGCCCGTAAACTGGCACAACGTTTACTTCCCGCAGAGCAATGGAAAGGTATTATTGCTGTAAGTCGTGGCGGGCTTGTACCTGGAGCATTATTGGCTCGTGAACTGGGGCTCCGTCATGTGGATACAGTTTGTATTTCCAGCTATGATCATGATAATCAGCGTGAGTTAAAGGTATTGAAAAAAGCCGAAGGAGATGGAGAAGGCTTTATCATCGTTGATGATTTGGTTGATACCGGAGGCACTGCTCAGGCGATCCGTGAGATGTATCCCAAAGCGCACTTTGTGACGATTTTTGCCAAACCTGCAGGCCGTCCGTTAGTGGATGATTATGTGGTTGATATTCCTCAAAACACATGGATTGAACAGCCGTGGGATATGGGCGTAATGTTTATCCCGCCTATCTGTGAATAATAATTATACTATACCTCTCATCTTGCAAGTTGCTCTTTAATTGGTTGCGCTATTCTTCATAGCTACCCCAGTCATATAGTTTAGTTACCTATGCGCCTGGGGATTTTTCTATTGCTACTGCAATGCAACTCGAAATCTATTGGGTATTTTTGTGATAAGCAGTAATAAATTTCTTTTGCCATGACTAAACATAACCTTTCAGAATCGCTGTTTAAACCTCAGGTTAAACAGCGGGAAACTTCTACATTGGTAAAATACGTTTGTCCACAAGTGACTGATGCCAGTGATAAAGTGCTCAGTGGAGAACGCCAGGAACGCTGGTATCGCATGATTAACTGGCTCGCTTGGATCTGGAGGGGGATTAATCCGCTGGAAATTCAAGATGTTCTCAGCAGGATTGCGGTGACAAATGCTGAGCGTAGTCATGACCATTTATTGGACACAGTGATTGGCTATCGTAAAGGGAATTGGGCCTTTGAATGGTCACAACAGGCTATGTTCTGGCAGCAGAAAGCACAGCATGCTGAACAGGGCTCTGAAGCCAGTGAGTGTTGGTTAAAAGCCTCAATGTTATACAGCATTGCTGCGTATCCCCATCTGCGTGGTGACGAATTGGCAGATCAGGCTGTTGCCCTGGCTAATAAAGCTTATGAAAATGCAGCACATTTCTCTGATTATCAGTTGAAAAAACTGAAATTTCAGTTAGAAGAGGGTAAAACCGTTACTGGTTTACTGCATATTCCTCCAGATGTTCAGGAACCGTGTCCGACAATACTTGTTTGTGCCAGTCTTGATAGTTTGCAAAGTGATTGTTGGCGATTGTTTCGGGAACATTTCTCACCGCTAGGTTTTGCAATGCTGACGGTGGATATGCCTTCTGTAGGTTATTCAGCCAAGTTTACATTGACACAGGATACCTGCGCTCTTCATCAACAAGTATTGCAACAATTAAAAACTGTTCCGTGGATTGATCATACAAGAGTGGGCATTTTTGGTTTTCGTTTTGGTGCCAATATTGCTGTTCGTCTCGCGTATCTGGAACCTCATCTTATTAAGGGAGTGGCTGTGGTCAGCCCGGTTGTTCATGAACTATTGCATGATGAAAAGTTACAGCAGAAAATTCCGTCAATGTACAAAGATGTACTTGCCAGTCGTCTGGGCGTTTACCATGTTGATGAAGCTGCTCTGCGTTTAGAACTGAGCTGTTATTCTTTGAAAAATCAAGGATTACTGGGGCGTCGCTGTTCTGTGCCAATGTTTTCAGTATATTGGAAGGATGATATTTTCAGTCCAAGAGAAGACTCAAAACTTATTGCTAGATCATCAATGGATGGCTCTTTATTGGCAATTCCGTCAACGCCTGTTTACAGTGGTTTCAGTCGGGCATTACACGAATCAAGTGTATGGTTGAAAGATAAAGTTGACTAAACTTAAATTTAATAGTTGAAATTTTTTAATCATTTGATACAAATGTGCTTCTGTTTATAAAGGAGACCTTTGTATGACTGTACCCGCAAGTTATTCCAGAAATAAGTTGTTAAAGAGTTTTTCTGCATTAGGGCCCTATTTACGCGAACTAAGATGCCAAAATGATTACTTCTTTTTTGATTGCTTGGCTGTCTGTGTGAGTGCAAAAGCAGCACCAGAAAAACGGGAGTTTTGGGGCTGGTGGTTAGAATTGGAATTACAGGAAAAAGGGTTTGTTTATAACTATCAGATAGGTCTATTTGATAAACATGGTGAGTGGCAACCAATGAGTATCAAAAAAGAAGCTGATCTTAAGCATCTTGAATCAACATTACAGGCGTTTCACAAACGTCTGTCCGATTCTCTTGATATCTTCAAACTGACGCTAATTCCATCTGACAACACTGTCACTCCTCAGATCTAAATTTTGGCATGAATTTGTTTTATACCTGATAAATTTTAAGTTGTATCAGGATCATAAATAAATGGAATCAATAAGAAAGCAACCTAATGAATTAAGGGTATAAATCAACTTTTTTTGAATTTTGCGTTATGCCAGTTGGCATGACGCTTCTCTCCTGCTAAAACTGAACTCTGTTTTTTAAATTTATTGTGTCTTATTTATTTTTCAAATGAATGGTAATGGCAGGAATATGATGAATGACAGTCAAACATTGGTTGTGAAACTGGGGACGAGTGTACTGACTGGTGGTTCCCGTCGTTTAAATCGTGCCCATATGGTGGAGTTGGTTCGGCAATGCGCGCAGCAACATGAGAAAGGTCACCGTATTATTATTGTAACTTCCGGTGCCATTGCCGCAGGTCGGGAACATCTTGGTTATCCAGAACTACCGGCAACAATTGCTTCAAAACAGTTGCTTGCTGCTGTAGGGCAAAGCCGATTGATCCAATTATGGGAGCAGCTTTTCTCCATTTATGGTATTCATGTCGGCCAAATGTTGTTAACCCGAGCAGATCTGGAAGATCGTGAACGTTTCCTGAATGCAAGGGATACACTTCATGCATTACTTGATAATCAGATTATCCCTATCATTAATGAGAATGATGCAGTTGCAACAGCAGAGATCAAAGTGGGTGATAATGATAACCTTTCTGCTTTGGCGGCAATTCTGGGTAGTGCGGATAAATTGTTGCTTCTGACAGACATTGAAGGGCTATATACTGCCGATCCTCGTAATAATCCTAATGCGGAACTTATTCATGAAGTGCATGATATCAGCGATGAACTCAAAATGATGGCCGGGGATAGCGTTTCAGGTCTTGGAACTGGCGGTATGGCAACAAAACTTCAGGCCGCAGGTGTTGCAGGTCGTGCCGGAATTGATGTGATTATTGCTGCGGGTAATAGAGCCAATGTCGTTGCTGATGTGATTGAGGACAAATCGGTTGGTACACGTTTTCATGGCTTGGCCAGTCCGATGGAAAATCGTAAGCGCTGGATCTTCGGTGCACCTTCTGCGGGAGAAATCATTGTCGATGATGGTGCAGAATCTGCCATTCTTGAGAAAGGCAGCTCTTTATTGCCGAAAGGGATAAGAAGTGTTGCAGGTGACTTTTCCCGTGGTGAAGTTGTCCGCATCTGTAGCTTATCCGGCAAGAAGTTAGCCCATGGTGTATGTCGTTACAACAGTGACGCTTTACGCCTGATTGCCGGTCACCATTCACAGAAAATCTGCCAGATATTGGGTTATGAATATGGTGCAGTTGCTGTGCACCGTGATGATATGATCGTAAGTTAAGGATTCCACCATGCTAGAGCAGATGGGAAAAGCAGCTAAAGCAGCATCATGGCAACTGGCTCAATTGAGCACCAGTCAGAAAAATCAGGTGTTGAGTCATATTGCTGATTTACTTGAGCAGGAAACAGAAGATATCCTTGCTGCTAATCAGCAAGATATGGAACAAGCCCGTCAACAGGATATGAATGAGGCATTGCTTGATCGGTTATTGCTGACCCCTGAACGGTTGAAAGCGATTGCTAATGATGTGCGTCAGGTTTGTCGATTAGCTGATCCTGTGGGGCAGGTGATGGATGGACAATTGTTGGATAATGGGTTGCAGCTGAGCCGCCACCGTGTTCCTCTTGGTGTAATTGGCGTAATTTATGAAGCTCGTCCCAATGTCACTATTGATGTAGCATCATTATGCCTGAAAACAGGGAATGCCGTGATACTACGTGGTGGTAAGGAAACCCATCATACCAATCAGGCAATGGTAAAAGTGATCCAACAGGCATTAGAACAAAGTGGTGTACCTGCCGCGGCGGTTCAAGCGATTAATAAACCTGATCGTGAACTAGTTGCCGAATTATTGAAAATGGATCGCTATATTGACATGCTGATCCCTAGAGGTGGTGCCGGGTTGCATAAACTTTGTCGAGAACAGTCCACTATTCCAGTTATCACTGGAGGAATTGGCGTTTGTCACACGTTTGTTGATGAGCATGTGAATTTCGAAAAAGCGTTGGAAGTTATCACCAATGCAAAAGTTCAACGTCCAAGCGCCTGTAATGCCTTGGAAACTCTTTTGGTGCATGAGAAGATAGCCGCAGACTTTCTGCCAGCATTAAGTGTCAGAATGAAAGGGCAGAAGGTAACACTGCATGCCGGGGCGTCAGCTATGGCGTTACTGAAAGATGGCCCGGCAAACGTTGTTGAAGTGGCAGAAGAAGACTATTGCGATGAATGGCTATCATTGGATATGAATGTGGAAATTGTCAACGATATTGATAAAGCTATTGAACATATCCGTACTTATGGTACAGCCCATTCGGATGCTATTTTGACAGAGTCTTTACAGCATGCAGACTATTTTATTCGTCATGTGGATTCTTCAGCTGTATATGTAAATGCCAGTACACGTTTTACTGATGGCGGTCAGTTTGGTTTAGGGGCAGAGGTTGCTGTCAGTACCCAGAAACTACACTCCAGAGGACCAATGGGACTGGATGCATTGACGACTTATAAATGGATCGGTTACGGAGATTACCTTACCCGTCGTTAATGGCAATATTCTGTTTTAGTAATTTTTAATTCAGAACAGGCCACACTTACCATTAAGTGTGGCTTTTAACGTGGTAAAAATATATTTTTACATAAGTGTAAACATTTAGTTACTATATTTTGTATTCAACTTTAATGGCTCAGACCTTCAGGAAAAACAATACAATGAAGCAAACTCTATTTATCGTAGGTGCACGTGGTGCAGGGAAGACGACAATAGGTAATTTGTTAGCTGAAGTGTTAGCGTATAAATTTGTTGACACCGATGAAAATATTCAGATTTCATGTGGGATGACTATTGCTGACCTCGTTGAGCAACGTGGTTGGGACTATTTCAGGAAATTGGAAAGCCAAACATTAAAAGCTGTTAGCCAGAAAAACCGGGTCATTTCTACAGGGGGGGGAATGATATTAGCAGCCGAGAATCGGCTGTATATGCGGCAAAATGGCATTGTGATTTATCTGCAAGCCCCGGTAGAAGTTCTGATAGAGCGGTTGTCTCATAATCCAGAAAATTCACAGCGCCCTAGTTTGACTGGGAAATCCATAACGGAAGAAATAACCGGAGTGTTGGCAGAAAGAGAGCCATTATATCGTGAATGTGCACATTTTATTGTTGATGCTACCCTGCCAATAGAAAATACCGTTCTTGATATAAAAAGTTATATTTTGAGTCAATACAAACAGATAATTTGATATATTTTTTTATTTTTACGTTTATTTTTTATATGAGTAATAAATTCTATATCTCAGATCATTTATACCTCTTATAGTATCACTCTACTTATTACTCACTTTAATTTTATTTAATTATATTGAGATATGGATTGATATATGGATATGCTCTTAAAGTTTCTGCGATTACTTGTGCGTGTGCTCTTTAGAGTTACAGTAGAAGGTGATGATAAGCATCTCAAACACCCCAAATGTATTATTACTCCCAATCATATTTCCTTTTTGGATGGTCTTTTGATTGGGCTTTTTCTGCCAGTGAAACCTGTATTTGCTATTTATTCTAATATTGCGACACGGAGCTTTCTCAAATTTATTAAACCTTATGCGGATGTTGTGCCCTTGGATCCAACGAATCCAATGGCAATCAGAACACTGGTTAAAGAGATCGATAATGGGCGACCTATCGTCATTTTCCCTGAAGGCCGGATCACGGTAACGGGCTCTTTGATGAAAGTTTATGATGGTGCAGCATTCATTGCAGCTAAGTCAGATGCTAAAGTCGTGCCTATCCGTATTGATGGTGCAGAACAAAGTATTTTTGGGCGTTTGAAAGGTGTTATGAAACTTCATTGGTTCCCTAAAATTACCATCAAGATTTTACCTGCCATAGATTTTCCGATGCCTGATGCCCCGGATTCGTCAATACGTCGCCGTTTGGCGGGAGAAAAACTGCATGCTGTCATGATGGATGTGAGAATGCAGACACGTCCGAAAGAGACGTTATTCAGTGCTTATCTGACAGCTCAAAAGCGTTTTGGACGTTTTAAATCTTGTATTGAAGATAATGCACTGAAAGAAGATAGTTATCACACACTATTGAAAAAAATATTGGCAGTCAGTCGGATCTTAGAACGTTTTACTCAGGAAGGTGAAAGAATAGGATTTTTACTGCCTAATGCTACTGTTATGGCGGCTGCTATATACGGTGCATCGCTGAGAGGACGGGTTCCGGCCTTGTTAAACTATACGGCGGGGAGCAGTGGTGTTAAAAATGCCATACAAGCGGCGACAATCAAAACCATTGTGACTTCTCGTCAATTTCTGGAAAAAGGGCAGTTAACCCATTTGCCTGAGCAGGTAACCGAAGCGAATTGGGTCTATCTTGAAGATCTGAAAGATACCATCACACGGGACGATAAATTTTGGATATTCTGGCACTTAATTTTCCCAACCAAAGCTATTCTGCCTTCACAGAAACCAGAAGATGAGGCGCTGATCCTGTTTACTTCAGGTTCTGAAGGTGCACCAAAAGGAGTTGTGCATAGTCATGCCAGTTTATTAGCTAATGTTGAGCAAATTAAAACGATTGCAGACTTTACTCCGCAGGATCGTTTTATGTCATCTTTGCCCCTGTTTCATGCCTTTGGGCTAACAGTCGGGTTATTTACCCCTTTGATGACGGGAAGCCGTGTATTCCTTTACCCAAATCCACTGCATTATCGTGTTATTCCTGAAGTGGTCTATGACCAAAACTGTACGGTTCTGTTCGGAACCTCAACTTTCTTGGGTAATTATGCCCGTTTTGCCCACCCTTATGATTTTGCCCGCTTGCGCTATGTCGTTGCAGGTGCAGAAAAACTGTCAGAAAACACCAAACGTGTTTGGCAGGATAAATTTGGCATCCGTATTCTGGAAGGTTATGGCGTGACAGAATGTGCTCCTGTTGTGGCAATTAATGTTCCGATGGTTGCCAAAGTAGGTACAGTTGGACGGATTTTGCCGGGTATGGAAGCGCGCTTACTGCCTGTGCCAGGCATTGAAGAGGGTGGACGTCTGCAATTGCGTGGCCCGAATATCATGAAAGGTTATCTGCGGGTTGAGACTCCGGATCGTCTTGAACCACCCGCAGCAGAAGATATTGAAGGGAATCTACAGCTTGGTTGGTATGATACAGGTGATGTTGTCTCCATTGATGAAGAGGGTTTTTGTACGATTAAAGGGCGTGTGAAGCGTTTTGCTAAATTGGCAGGTGAAATGATTTCTCTTGAAGCTGTAGAGCAAATTGCGTCAAGGATCTCACCGGATGCTCTGCATGCAGCAACGGCCAGAAGCGATTACAGTAAAGGTGAAGCTCTGGTGCTGTTCACGACAGATACAGTACTGAACAGAAATGCGATGTTAGTTGTTGCACGCGAAATTGGTATGCCTGAACTGGCAGTTCCACGAGATATTCGCTATGTGCAGCAATTACCTTTACTTGGTAGTGGCAAACCTGATTTTGTCACATTAAGAGAAATGGCAGAGCAGGAGTAAGGAAATGCATGGGACTGTGGAGACACAACCATTGTTAAATCGAGGAATGAAGGCAGTTTTATTATCCCAGTTTCTGTCTGCTTTTGCTGATAATGCACTATTCTTCGCTATATTAGCTCAATTGAAGGCTGAGTCGTATCCGGGATGGAGCTTGCCAGCCCTACAAATTGTTTTCGTGCTGACTTATATTGTACTCGCTCCCTTTGTGGGGCAAATTGCTGATCGGTTTTCGAAAGGCCGGGTTATGCTCTTTTCCAATGGCATCAAATTACTGGGTGCTGTCAGTATCTGCATTGATATGAACCCTTTTCTGGGATATACCCTTGTGGGAATTGGAGCAGCAGCTTATTCACCTGCTAAATATGGAATCTTGGGCGAATTGACTGATGGTGCGCATTTGGTTAAAGCTAATGGCATGATGGAAGCATCAACAATTGCAGCGATTCTGATTGGTTCTGTAGCAGGTGGCTTTCTCTCTGATTTCAATCTGTTTCTTGCATTAGGGCTATGCGCTTTTATGTATAGTGCAGCTGTGGTAGCTAATTTCTATATTCCTCGTTTGGCGGCAGCCCGCCAGGGGAAAGGTTGGGCTCCTAAAGCAATGCTGGTGGATTTTATTGTTGTTACTTCTGCCCTTTGGCGAAACCCCGAAACCCGTTTCTCTTTAGTTGGAACTAGCCTGTTCTGGGGAGCTGGTGTTACCCTTCGCTTTTTGTTGGTTGCATGGGTACCTATCGTACTGGGAATTGAAGGTAATACAACGCCAACCTTGATGAATGCAGTTGTTGCGATTGGTATTATTGTAGGAGCGGGTTTGGCTGCAAGGTTTATTACATTGAAAACTGTGCGTCGCTGTATGCCTGCCGGAATTTTGATCGGTGTTATTGTTATCATTTTTGCCATTCAACAATCAATATGGCATTCATACTTAATCCTGATTACGCTTGGTGTGTTTGGTGGTCTTTTCGTCGTGCCATTGAATGCATTGTTGCAGGAACATGGGAAGCATGAAATGGGAGCCGGTAAAGCTGTTGCGGTACAGAATCTTGGTGAAAACAGCGCAATGCTGATTATGTTAGGGCTGTACTTAATTTCCATCATGTCAGGAATGTCCGTCATTGCTATAGGTGTTGGGTTTGGTATCTTATTTTCTTTGGCAATCGGCGGGTTGTGGATTTGGGATCTGTTTCAGAAAAATTAATTTCTTATAGAGTTAAAGGCGTACTATGGATGAAAAAATCCTGAATCAGCTTAGTATTGAACTTGGGAAAAGGTTACGCCAGAAACAATTATCCATAACCTGTGCAGAATCCTGCACAGGAGGATGGATCGCTAAGACGATCACAGATATTGCTGGTAGTTCAGCCTATTTTAATCGTGGTTTTGTAACTTACAGTAATGATGCCAAGCATGAAATGCTGGGAGTATCGCATGTGTCTCTGGCTCAGTTTGGCGCAGTCAGTGAGCAGGTTGTTAAAGAAATGGCTTCAGGGGCGTTGGAAGTCGCTAAAGCAGATTTTGCTATTTCAGTCAGTGGCGTAGCAGGGCCAGACGGTGGCAGCGAAGAAAAACCAGTAGGTACAGTCTATTTTGGGTTTGCTGTTCGTGATGGTGAAAATATATACATGAAATCATATCGTCGGCTTTTTATTGGTGATCGTTACTCTGTACGGCTTCAGTCAGTTATTTTTTCTTTAAAAACATTGCTGGAAGAAATCATAAAAAATTAACTTGATGCTGTATGATTATACAGTATAATTGGTTTTAGCACTTTGATTATATAAACATGGTATCAGAAACAGTTTATCAGCAGTGGGGCAGCCCCTTCACTTCATTGCTTACGAAGGAGTAAACATGGCTAACGATGAAAACAAACAAAAAGCACTAGCAGCGGCACTGGGCCAAATTGAAAAACAATTTGGTAAAGGTTCTATCATGCGTCTGGGCGAAAACCGTTCAATGGATGTTGAAACCATTTCTACTGGTTCACTGTCACTAGATATTGCTTTAGGTGCGGGCGGTTTGCCAATGGGGCGTATTGTTGAAATATACGGGCCTGAATCTTCCGGTAAAACAACGCTAACCCTTCAGGTTATTGCTGCTGCTCAGCGTGAAGGCAGAACATGTGCTTTTATTGATGCCGAACATGCCCTTGATCCGGTTTATGCCAAAAAATTGGGTGTGGATATTGATAACTTACTGTGTTCTCAGCCTGATACTGGTGAACAAGCGTTAGAAATTTGTGATGCTTTGTCACGTTCTGGTGCCGTTGATGTTATTGTGGTTGATTCTGTTGCTGCGTTGACACCAAAAGCAGAAATCGAAGGTGAAATCGGTGATTCACATATGGGGCTGGCGGCTCGTATGATGAGCCAGGCTATGCGTAAGCTGGCAGGAAACCTGAAAAACTCCAATACATTGCTGATCTTTATTAACCAGATTCGTATGAAAATTGGTGTGATGTTTGGTAATCCAGAAACCACAACCGGTGGCAACGCACTCAAATTCTATGCATCTGTTCGTCTGGACATCCGTCGTACTGGCTCTGTGAAAAACAGCGATGAAGTTGTCGGCAGCGAAACTCGTGTGAAGGTCGTTAAGAACAAAGTTGCTGCACCTTTTAAACAAGCTGAATTCCAAATCCTGTATGGTGAAGGTATTAATACTTATGGTGAGCTTATCGACCTGGGTGTTAAACACAAAATGGTGGAAAAAGCGGGGGCATGGTATAGCTATAACGGCGACAAAATTGGTCAGGGTAAAGCTAATGCCACAATTTACCTGAAAGAGCATCCAGAAGTTGCATCTGAACTGGATAAAAAACTGCGTGAATTGCTGTTGAATAATGCAGGTGGATTCAGTAGCGCTGCTTCTGATTATGTCACTGATTATGAAGACAACGTCGAAGAAGTGAATAACGAAGAATTTTAATCACTTTTCACTTTGTGATCATCACAAATTGTTTCCGTCAAAAACCACATCCGGTTTGGGTGTGGTTTTTGCTTTTATGTAGGCATAAATACGATTGGAAATGATTGTATCGAAACTGGTCTGACAAACAGACTTTCAGAAAATGTCCAGACGAATTACAATGCTGAAAAGCGAATGGATTTATATGGGATTTTACTTCTTATGGAAGACATTCTATCTTAACCCTATTTTAATGTGTTCGTGAGTTGAAATGGTGATGAGATATTCCACCTCAACCATCCATTATTCTGTTTTTTCAGCTTGATTTCGGGACAATTATGAGCAAAAGCACCGCTGAGATCCGTCAAGCGTTTCTTGACTTTTTTCACACTAAAGGGCACCAAATAGTACCAAGTAGTTCGTTGGTGCCAACCAATGATCCAACATTGTTGTTCACCAACGCGGGAATGAACCAATTCAAAGATGTTTTTCTTGGGTTGGATAAAAGGCCTTATACTCGAGCAACAACGGCTCAGCGCTGTGTTCGTGCTGGCGGCAAGCACAACGATTTAGAAAATGTTGGTTATACCGCTCGTCATCACACTTTCTTTGAAATGTTGGGTAATTTCAGTTTTGGTGATTACTTCAAGCAAGATGCGATTAAATACGCTTGGGAATTGTTGACAGGAGCAGAGTGGTTCAATCTGCCAAAAGAGAAATTGTGGGTGACTGTCTATGAGACAGACGATGAAGCCTACAATATCTGGAGCAAAGAAGTCGGTGTTCCAGCAGAAAGAATTATTCGCATTGGTGATAATAAAGGTGCTCCTTATGCGTCAGATAACTTCTGGCAAATGGGGGATACAGGCCCTTGTGGTCCTTGTACAGAAATTTTTTACGATCACGGTGAACATATTTGGGGTGGGCCTCCAGGTAGTCCTGAAGAAGACGGTGACAGATATATTGAAATCTGGAATATCGTTTTCATGCAGTTTAACCGTCATGCAGACGGTACAATGGAATCTTTGCCAAAACCTTCCGTTGATACCGGCATGGGATTGGAGCGTTTGGCTGCGGTATTGCAGCATGTGAATTCCAACTATGAAATTGATGCGTTCCGTGATTTGATCGCTACAGTAGCAGAAGTGACGGGTGCAACTGATCTCACTAATAAATCCCTACGTGTTATTGCTGACCATATCCGTTCATGCTCATTCCTGATTTGCGATGGTGTTATTCCATCGAATGAGAATCGGGGTTATGTGCTTCGTCGTATCATTCGCCGTGCTATTCGTCATGGCAATATGTTGGGAGCTAAAGAGACATTCTTCTATAAGCTGGTTGCTCCATTGATCAAAATTATGGGGGCAGCAGGTGAAGAACTGCAACGTCAACAGTCATTAGTTGAGCAGGTATTAAAAACAGAAGAAGAGCAATTTGCCCGTACTTTGGAACGTGGCCTGCAATTACTGGATGAAGAACTGGCGCAACTGTCTGGTGATACCTTAGATGGTGAAACTGCTTTCCGCTTATATGACACCTATGGCTTCCCTCTTGATTTGACTGCGGATGTTTGTCGTGAACGCAATATTAAGGTTGATGAAGCGGGCTTTGAGATTGCAATGGATAGTCAGCGTCGTCGTGCTCGTGAATCCAGTGGTTTTGGTACTGATTACAATGAAGTAATCAAAGTTGATAGCCACAGCGATTTTTCTGGTTATGAACATAACTCTCAAAAAGCGGCTGTAACGGCTATTTATCGCCATGGAGAGCCAGTTGAGCAACTTCATGCTGGTGAAGAAGCGATCGTTATACTTGATAAGACGGCCTTCTATGCTGAATCTGGCGGACAAGTCGGGGATACAGGCAAGCTCTTCTGCGGTGAAAGTACATTTGAAGTTGTTGATACCCAGAAATATGGTCAGGCAATTGGTCATATTGGTAAATTGACAAATGGTAGTCTGAGCGTTAATGGTACAGTTGATGCCAAAGTTAATGCAGTGCGCAGAGATACAATTCGTTTGAACCACTCTGCTACTCACTTATTACATGCAGCATTGCGTCAAATTCTGGGAGAGCATGTTTCTCAGAAAGGTTCTTTGGTAAATGATAAGTATCTGCGTTTTGACTTCTCCCATTTTGAAGCAATGAAGCCAGAACAAATTCGTCAAGTAGAAAATCTGGTAAATGGAGAAATTCGCAAAAATTTACCAATTGTTACAGAATTAATGGACTTGGAAACAGCAAAAGCCAAAGGTGCTATGGCACTATTTGGTGAAAAGTATGATGAGCAAGTACGTGTATTGAGCATGGGCGATTTTTCTACTGAGTTGTGTGGTGGAACTCATGCAAGTCGTACCGGTGATATCGGGTTGTTCCGTATTATCAGTGAATCAGGTACAGCCGCTGGGATCCGCCGTATAGAAGCAGTTACAGGGCAAACTGCACTAAATTCTATTTATCAACAAACTGAATTATTGCAAGATATAGCTCATTTGGTGAAGGGGGATATCAGTAGTCTGAGTGAGAAGGTGAAAACGACGCTGGATAGAACGAAACAATTGGAAAAGGAGTTGCAACAGTTGAAATCTCAGCAGGCAGCTCAAGAAAGCTCTTCTTTGGCTAACCAAGCGAAAGATATCCAAGGTATTCGTCTACTGGTGACACAGTTGGGTGAAGTTGAACCCAAAATGCTCAGAACGATGGTTGATGATCTGAAAAATCAATTAGGATCAGCAATTATTGTGCTTTCTACTGTGACTGGTGATAAAGTCTCCCTAATTGTTGGTATAACAAAGGATTTGACTGCTAGAATAAAAGCGGGTGATTTAATCTCTTTTGTTGCCCAACAAGTTGGAGGTAAAGGAGGAGGACGTCCTGATCTGGCTCAGGCTGGTGGGACAGATGTAGCAGCTCTTCCTTCCGCATTAGCTAGTGTAGAAGAGTGGGTAATATTGCGGTTGTAGTTAATATCGCCGTGATAGTAGTGGCACCATGAAACTATTTTTATGGTGCCAAATGTTTTTTGTTGTGAAATTGTTGAAACGTTGGGCACATACTTATATTTTAGCTATCCTATAGATATAGGAAATGTGTTCAAAACTGCTTATGCTTTAAGTAGATATCATAGCTTTACGTTTTCACGGTGTTTGATGGATAATAGCGGGGAAACCTAGAGACCCGACTCTTTTAAATTTTCAAGGAGCAAAGAATGCTTATTCTGACTCGTCGAGTTGGTGAAACGCTCATGATAGGCGATGAGGTAACAGTTACAGTACTGGGAGTTAAAGGCAACCAAGTTCGAATTGGTGTGAATGCACCCAAGGAAGTTTCTGTTCACCGTGAAGAAATTTATCAACGGATTCAGGCAGAGAAGTCTCAGCCTACAACTTTTTAATTCAAGAATGGCGTCCATGCTTTTTTAAACTTGGGCGCTACTCTACTTCCTCCCTTTCTTTATGAACCACATGGTTTATCCTTTTTTGTTACCTTAATTCTATTTTCCCACATTTTTTTATTTTCTATCTGTTGAAAAGACATCATTCATGATGTCATAGAAGTGAATAATTTTTTCCATCAATTTTTACGCATCTCAGGGAATTTCACTGTCGATAAAACAGACTTTTAGATGTTAATCTCATCATTATGTGCGCAAAGTATTCAAACAAAAAAAAGTTGCGAAAAATTGTTTGACTTATCAGGCTGGGAAAGTAATATGTGCGCCATCGCAACGACGACGAGCTTTAAGAAAAGCTTCTGAGTAAGCCTCAGAAGTAAAGATTCAAAAAGTTTTGAGGTGAGAACTTCAAGTCTAGAGCTTAAGTCAAGAGTTTTAAAGCGTATGGTGAGGTGGCCGAGAGGCTGAAGGCGCTCCCCTGCTAAGGGAGTATGTGGTTAAGAGCTGCATCGAGGGTTCGAATCCCTCCCTCACCGCCATTTTACAACGCATCCGTAGCTCAG